>JAIWOA010000051.1 GCA_020217115.1 Calditerrivibrio sp.
TTCGAGTTCTATTTCTCCAACTGCTAATAGTTATTTTGGTAGCTCAACTGTTTCCCAATTGCAGACAGCGCTGCAAAATGCTGGTTTTTTATCGGATGAATCTATAGATATTATAAACGCTGCTGCAACTCAGCTCTCAGGTACCTCCTATAGTTCCAACTATGTAGCTGAAGCGGTGAATCTTATTGCTGATTCTGTGAGTGCATCTAAAAGTGGCAAAACCATAGATAATAATCAAAGTGCAATATCTGTAAATGGTATAGCTCTGTTAGAAGTTCCTTTAACATATGGCCGCCCAATAAATGATTCGATTGCCCTTGGAGCCTCACTAAAATTGATCAAAGGAAGAGTTTATCAGAGAGATATAACTATCTTTAATAACAATTCTAGTGAAATAGTCAACGATTTAAGGGATAGTTATAAAGAAAGCAACAATTTTGCTTTAGACTTTGGAGCACTATGGATGCCAAATAACTGGATAAAAGTTGGGGCAACAGCAAAATATCTCAATTCTCCAAGTTTTGATAAACCAGATGGTGGTGAATATAAAGTAAAACCACAGGGTAGGGTAGGTATTGCATTGAACCCATTTGAAACATTAACTTTTGCACTGGATATGGATGTAACTAAAAATGACACTTCTGTCAATGGATACAAAAGTCAAAATATAGGAGGTGGAGTTGAGTGGGATGTTTTGAAATTTTTAGCATTGAGGGCAGGGGCTTACCAGAACCTTGCAGAATCTGACATAGGTATGGTATATACACTTGGTTTGGGGTTAAACATGTATTTAGTTAGGGGTGATCTGTCTGTAGCATTTTCTGGTAAAAAGAATCAGTATGATGGGGATAATATCCCAAAGGAAACCAGAATTCAGGCAAATCTTTCAATAGAGTTTTAAAGGATAGCAGGTGGGTGGGAAAGATCCCACCCTTTATTTATTTTTTTAAATCTATAAAAGGGGGTAAATTTATAGATTGGAGTTAATCTTTAGTTATGCTATCAAGATCTATTTTAAATGTAGGTATATCACCTATGAGCATATTTTTGAGTATCTCAAAGGATGATGATTCATCTGTTACGTAGATATTTCTTATACCTTTTTCAAATTTATTAATCCCTATTTTTTCAATATAATTTATAATTGCCTCTGATGAATCTACAAGATTTAATTGTGGGTATATCTTTTTTATTAAAGGTTTTAAAACAGGATAGTGGGTGCAGCCAAGAATAAGTGTATCTACTCCTTCATCTACAATCTCATCCAGATACTCCTTTACAATTATTTCGGTAACTTTATGATCAATTTTCCCCTCTTCAACAAGTGGAACAAGTAGAGGACAGGCCTTCTGATAGACATTCAATCCATTTTTTGATAGGGCCCTCAAGATATTTGCATAGGAATTACTTTTTATAGTTGCCTGTGTTCCAATGACTCCAATTTTATTGTTTTTTGTTATAGATATTGCTGAAGTTGCACCAGGTTCAACAACACCTATGACAGGTATGGTGAGATTATTTTTCAGGTAATCTATTGCATAGGATGATGCAGTATTGCATGCTACTACGATAAGATCTACATGGAAATTAGATATAAGGAAATTAGCAAGCTCTTTGCTGTATTTTATTACTGTATCCATTGACTTATTCCCATATGGAACTCTTGCTGTATCTCCGATATAATACATATCTACCTGTTGGAACTTTTCTGATATAGACTTAAAAACTGTCAAACCACCAACGCCTGAATCAAAAACACCAATTGACATGAAAATCTCCGCAATTTTTTATATGTAACAGCTTTAGAATAATCATTATAGAATTAATTGTCAAGGGTGGTATAACCTGATATCCTTTTATATATATTTGAATATTCTTTAATAGTTTTATCCCATGTAAATCCCTTTGCATGTTGTACCATTTGATCAGATAATTTTTTATCAAAATTTACCAGCTTGTCGATACCAATTCTTATTTCATGGACGCTGTATGGGTCAACTTTTATTCCATAACCACCATCTATCTCACTAACTGCCCCAATGTTGCTTGTTAGTACTGGGATACCAAGTGCCATTGCTTCTAACACCGGGAATCCAAAACCTTCATAAATTGTTGGGAAGAGAAAGCCTTCACTATTTGCATATAAAGTTATTAGATCATCATCACTTACAAACCCTAACAATTTTATGATATTTGTACCATTGTATTTATCTATGGCATTTAAAGTTTCTTCGTATCCAAATGATTTTGGACCAACCAATATAAGATCAAAATCTTTTTTAAAATCACACGTCAGAAAAGCTTCGACTAATCTTGCAGTATTCTTTTGTTTGCTAATAGCACCCACATAAAGTAAATATGGCTTTTTTATACTATATTTATTAATAATTGAATCTTTATTCATATTTCTTTCATTGTATGACAAAAACTTCTCGTTTATGCCTAAATGAACTTTTACAACTCTATCTGGATTAAGATTAAAATACTCTACTATATCATCTTTTGTAGTTTGACTTACTGTTATTATTGCATCAACATACTTAAATACTTTTCTATATAGATCCTCTTTTCTTTTCCTATATTTATATGAAGAGATATGGTCTTTTGCAAACTTTATTACCCTTATATCATGTATGGTAACTAACTTTTTACATCTTTTCCAGTTTGGGATATAACCATCGAGTCCATGTATTATGTCAAGATCAGGTTTAAATATTGGTAAAATATTATTGTAATAGCTCACAGTTTTTATATTTTTCAGGTATTCAGAGCTATAAAGTTTACCCTTTTCCCTTGATATTTTATATAGTAGATTAATATCTATGTTTTTTTCCCTTGATATCTTATTTATAACATTATTAATATATCTGGCTATACCTGTATTGTTACCACCCGAAATACTGGAAACTTCAAAACCCAATTTCACAATATATCCTCATATAAAGATAGATAATTTTTTACATAATTTTCCAATGAGTATAGTTGCTTTACCTTTTTAGATGTATCTAATCTGTTCAAACCACCTTCTATAATACTATCGAGCTCTTTGGTGAGATCCTTTGATGAATTATTATCGAAAAGTCTTACTTCAGGGAAGATCTTCTGAAAATACCTGTTGGTGGGGATATCCCTTACTACAGTTGGTAGATCAAAGTACAACGATTCTTTTAAAACTCCGCTTGAACCTTCACTTATGGATGGATTTATAAAAATATCACAGGTTCTGTAAAAATCTTGGGGATTGTTTTTTTCTCCGTAGAAAATAACATTGCTGAGTTCAAGCTTGTCTGCGAGAGATTTTAGATTCTCTGATTCAGCTCCTCCACCCACTATATGTAACCCTATTTTCTCTGCATATTTAGTTTTTTTCAGAGCATAAATTATATCGCTAACAGATTTTTCCTTAGTTAAAGCACCCACATACAATAAATTTATTTGAAATATCTTTTTCAGAGGATTAGCTTCAATTATTTTATCTAATCTTTCAGTGTTTAAAAAACTTTCAATTATGTATACATTTTTAAAATATCTTTTAAGATAATTAGCTACAGTTTCAGATACAGCAACATGGACGTTACATATTTTGTATTTAGAATAAATGGAGAAAGTAGATATCGGAAACAATACTCTTCTGGTCTCAACTGTTTTAATATCTTTTTTTAATAGGTATATACCATTGAGGGATTTAGCTTCATGGAAATGAACAATATCTGGTTTTATATTTTCTACTATCTCTTTGAGAGTTAGAGAAAAATTAATTGGATTTTTATATTTGCAAGAAATCTTATTGGCAAAGGATTTTGAATTTAGCTCCCCATTTTCCAAAGAGACAAAATAGGATGACAACCCATTCTCCAAAAGTCCATTGTGAAGTTCAATGGCTTGTCTCTGTCCTCCCCTAAATACTTTTCCCATGTCCACATGTAATAGCCTCAATTGATCTCTCCAAACTGCATGGTATAGAGTTTTCTGTAATGTTTTGATATTTCAAGTAATTCTTCATGTTTACCAATAGCTTCTATCGAACCTTCATTCATGACAACTATTTTGTCTGCATTTAAGATCGTTGATAGCCTGTGAGCTATAACAAGGCTTGTCTTCCCTTTCATAAGGTTGTAAAGTGCTTCCTGAACAATCTTTTCAGATTCGGTATCAAGGGCACTTGTAGCTTCGTCTAATATCAGAATAGGTGGATTTTTGTATATTGCTCTTGCTATAGCTAATCTTTGCCTCTGCCCACCAGATAATTTTAGTCCAAGTTCACCTATTTTTGTATCATATTTTTGTGGCATCTCCATAATAAAATCGTGGGCGTAGGCAGCTTTTGCTGCTTCAATAACTTTTTTTTCATCTATTTTGTCATCTCCATAGGATATGTTGAAATTTATAGATTCGTTAAATAAAAATATCTCCTGATTTACAAAGGCAATTTGAGATCTTAGTGATTTAATGGTAAAGCTTTGTATATTTTTCCCCCCTATTGTTATCTCCCCATCTGTTACATCATAAAATCTTGGCAATAAACTTACGAGGGTACTCTTACCTGAACCGCTGTGGCCAACAATAGCAAAGGTTTCACCTGGATTTATTTTTAGGTTTATATTTTTCAAAACAGTTTTGTCAGATGATACATAGGAGAAATTAACATTTTTAAACTCTATATCTTTTCCCCACGCTTCACATATATCTGTTCCTTCAGTGTATCTGTAACTTTCATATTTATCTATTAACTCAAAAATTCTCTCCGCTGCCCCTATGGCAGCCTGTATAGTGCTATTGGAATTATTAATTCTTTTAAATGGGTCATACATCATGGCTATAGCAGCCATAAGGGAGAAAAACGTTCCGGGGGTTGATTCTCCACTTATTACCTTGTTACCTCCATATATGAGTACAACAGCAATAACAAAAGCACCCAACAACTCCATTATCGGAGAGCCTAATTCATTATAAAATGTTGCCTTCATATCTTGCTTTAAAAATTTTTCATTATTTTGTCTGAATCTAATCTTTTCATTTTCTTCATTTGTAAATGATTTTATTACCTTTATACCTCTTATGGTCTCATTTAGTAGGGAAGATATATCCCCTATAGTGGATTGTCCTCTCTTACTATACTTTTTTATCTTTTTTCCAAGAGCTACTACTGGAAGTACAAAAAATGGTAAAATAAATATAGCAATAAGACCAAAATAAAGATCTTGATAAAGAACAACAAAAGCCAGTCCTGTGATTGAAAAAATCTCTCTGATCATAGCGATAAATGATGGTATGGATGACTGTATGAGTCCCACATCGTATGTAACGCGAGACATTAGCATACCTGTGGATGTTTCGTTGAAGAAACTGATGGGTAGAGAAATTATTTTGTCATACAGTTCGTCTCTAATCTTCTTTATAGCTTTTTGGGAGGAAGTTCTCATCAGGTAGTTTTGATAAAATCTTGCTATACCTTTTATTAAATATATAAGTATTATGGTTACTACCAGAATAATTATCATAGACTTTTCCTTTTTTATGAATATCTCATCTATGACAGGTTTTATATAATAAGCTGATGCCCCATTGCTAGCTGCTACTATAAGTGAAAAAATAAAAGACAACACAAGTTGATACTTATAATCCTTAAAATAGCCCCAAACCCTTTTGATCTTTTTCATAAAGATATTCTATTCACTATAAATATTCTGGACAATATTTTTACCATTGTAGCATTCTAATAGCAAGTCAATCTTTTTATTTAAAGAAAAATGCTTAACTAAATTTGAGTTAAATTTACCCATGTATCCTCTTTTGTTTTTGTCATTTATAAGTAATGATATTTTTTCTACAGCGTTACTAATAGATTTTACTATAAAACCACCTTTAGTATCAACAACTATTTCAGATATTCCACCGACATCCGATGCGACTATAGGTAGTGATGCGTCGAATGCTTCAATGATTATGTTTGGTAAGCTATCTCCAGATCTTGGTAGATGAACAAAAATATCCATTTTTTTTAGAATATCTGGGACATCCTTTCGTTTTCCCCAAAAAACGAATTTATCCATCTGATCATTATCTATAAGGCCAGCATACTTTGTTTTATCTATATCTCCAATTATGTGGAAAGCTAAATCTTTATATTTTAATTTATTAAAAGTCTTAAAAATATTATCAGGTGCTTTCCATTTAGAATCAGAAACTATGGCACATATGTTGACTTTTGATTCATCAATAACTATCTCACTTTTATTGTGGAAATTATTATCTGAAGGGTCATATGCATTATAAATGACGCTTATTTTTCTATCTGGAATCAATATAGATTTTAAAACTTTTTTTACAGAACTGGAATTTACTATAAAACCATCTACTAATGGATTATGATAAAATAACAAATTATGAGGTAAAAATGTTACTCCCCTATTAACAAATAGCTTTGGTTTACCGTAAAAGATTTTGGAGATTACTGCTAATTTATGTCCTTTATTGTGGAAACTATGTATAATATCTATATTCCATTCCCTAAACTTATCAGCAACTCTTATCCCTGACTTCAATTTTTTAGAAAAATCTATATTCATGCTTTCGGTTACGTAATTTTTGCTTATCTCTTCTATATCAGCATTCTTTTTACATACGAGAAATATATTGTTTTTTCTCTCTTTTAATCCGAGCATGTTATAGTAAAGCTGTTTTACTCCGCCAGAAAGTTTATCAGAGTCAGTTATAAAAGCTATATTCATAATATAAGTATTTATAATTATTTACATAAACTGTCAATAATGAACTTTTATTAGTGAGTGAAAAACAATTTGTTGAACAAATTTTTTAGTTTACAATATTTAAAATCTTTTATAATATTGTTTAGTTATATGTTAGTTAATTATCATAATTGTTTATAAATTATAAAAATAAACTTTTCCTAAGGAGGAACTTATTATGAAGAAGTTATTTTTTTTATTAATTTCTTTTTTGATTATTGCTAATAATATTTATGCTTATGATGAAGAAAGGATAAAGATACTAAATAGGGAAAAAGAACTTTTTGAACAAGAAAAAAATATGAATATAGAGTTTAATAATAGAAAAAATATGATAATTACAAATACAAACGAGTGCCTTGGTAGGGCAAAAACCAAAAAAGAGATAAGGGACTGTAATAAGTTTAAAAAAGATGAAATGGAATTTTTAAATAAAGAACTAAAATTCAGGAAAGAGCAGATAGCTTCTGAGAAAAAGCAGATTGCTGAGGAAAAGAAGAAACTTAGCAAAAGGAAAAAGAGATAGTTCTATTATAGAGGGGTGGTATTGCCCACCCCATGAATATTTATATCAACTGCAGTGTGAATACCCACAGGAATAGCATACATCACAACCCTCTAAATATTGTATAGGTCCACCACATTCGGGGCATGCACCATTTTTTACAGTACCATTTTCCTCTTCATTATTTGCATTTTCTAAGAGTTTATCTACTGTAATAGCTTCCTGATCTATTACCCTTATTTCTACCGGATTGTTTACAGCTTTTTCTATTGCTTTTGCTACTGCATCAGCACAACTCAAAACTTGATTTGGTCCAAATCCAAATTTCATATGACATGATATACCTTTCAACTGTTTTATTATAATTTCAGGGGCGCCTCCACTTCTAAAAACAATTGAAATTAGTCTACCTATTGCTTCACATTGACTCTGGGCACAACCACCAGCTTTGCCCATACTTGTAAATACTTCAAAAGGTTCACCTTTTTCATCTGAATTGATTGTTACATAAAGTTTTCCACACCCTGTCATCATCTCAATTGTTTTTCCATATAAAACTTTTGGCCTTGGCCTTGGTTGAAATATAGCTTTTAACTCCTGTTCTGCTATTGTAGGTTCTGTTTTTGTACCAATATTAATAACCTGATCATCACGGCATCCATCCCTATAAATTGTTATCCCTTTACAACCGAGTTTATATGCCAGTAGGTAAACATTTCTTACATCATCTATTGTTGCATCATGGGAAAAATTAACTGTTTTACTTACTGCATTGTCAGTGTACTTTTGGAAAGCTGCCTGCATCCTTACATGCCATATTGGGCTTATTTCATGAGCAGTTACAAATATTTTCCTTATCTTTTCAGGTAATTCAGTTATATCATTAAGTATACCTTTTTCGGCAATCTTTTCCATGAGTTCTTCTGTATAAAGCCCCATATCTTTAACAGTTTCTTTAAAAATAGGATTTACTTCAACTAATTTAGTATTGTCCATTACATTTCTATAAAAAGCTATTGCGAAATATGGCTCTACGCCACTTGACGCACTTCCTATTATTGATATTGTTCCTGTTGGGGCTATTGTAGTTGTTGTAGCATTTCTTAAATATTTGAATCCCATCTTAGGATAAATGCTTTCTTCAAAATTAGGGAAATTTCCCCTTTTTTCTGCAAGTTTTGATGATGCTGCCCTTGATTCATCCTGAAAAAACTTCATAATCTTTTCTGCAAGATCTATTGCCTCATAACTATTGTAGGGTATCTTTAGAAGAGCAAGAAGATCCGCCCAACCCATTATACCTAAACCTATTTTTCTGTTCTTTTTCGTCATTTTTTCTATTTCAGGTATTGGGTATCTGTTCATATCGATTACATTGTCAAGGAAGTGTACACTTGTATGTATAACATATTTTAATTCATTCCAGTCAATATCATTGTTTTTTACAAACTTTGCAACATTTATAGAACCTAAATTACATGATTCGTATGGCAGAAGAGGTTGCTCTCCACATGGATTTGTACTCTCTATTTCACCTTCATTTGGAGTAGGATTATTTTTATTTATTCTGTCAAGGAATATGATACCGGGATCACCACCTTCCCATGCAAGTTTTACCATACTTTCAAATACCTCTTTTGCATTCAAACTTCCACAGGGTTTCTTATTCCTTGGATTTAGAAGATCGTAATTTTTATTTGATTCAACAGCTTCCATAAATTCTTCAGTGATTGCAACAGATAGATTAAAATTTGTTAATTTTGATTTATCCTTTTTTGCATAAATAAAATCCATAATATCTGGGTGGTCTACTCTTAGAATCCCCATATTGGCACCCCTGCGTGTCCCCCCCTGTTTTATTACTTCAGTTGCAGCATCAAATACAGATATGAAGGATATGGGTCCACTTGAAACCCCTTTAGTAGTTTTTACAACATCATCCTTTGGGCGCAGTCTCGAAAATGAAAAACCTGTTCCCCCCCCAGATTTATGTATAAGGGCAGTATACTTGACTGCTTCAAAGATTTTATCAAGGGAGTCTTCCACAGGAAGCACAAAACATGCAGAGAGCTGTTGCAGATCTTTTCCGGCATTCATCAAAGTTGGTGAATTTGGCAAAAATTTTAAAGAAACCATTATATCATAAAACTTTTTAGCTGTATCTTTAATATCTTCAGAACCATAATTTTTATCCGCCTGAGCTATATTTATGGCTACTCTCTGGAACATCTCCTTTGGAGTTTCTAAGAGATTACCATCGGCATCTCTTTTTAGATATCTTTTTTTTAAAACTGTAATAGCATTGCTTGATAAAACAGGTTCATCTACTAAAATACTTTTTATCTCTTCCATACCTTTGGTTCCTCCAGCTTTCTTTAGAAATCTATACATAAGAGACTTTATTGACATGTGCAACATAAAACTTATAACAGCATATAATTAAAAAGAAAATATTTTTAAAACTATTTTATAAAAAAAACTCTGTCAAATATAATAATATTTATCAATTGCTTATATCGGGTTTGTGGTTTTGTTCGTTCATAAGATCTGCAACTGTATATCGTTTTAAATCGTTAATCATATTGTTTCTTATTGTATTTAAAGCGTTATGTATGGAGCAATGAAATGATTCTGAGCAGAAGGAATTATCTGTTAGACATTCATTTATCTGTATATCCCCCTCAACAGAAACTATAATATCGTATAAAGATATATCTTTTGGTTCTTTTTTAAGTTTAAAGCCACC
>JAIWOA010000052.1 GCA_020217115.1 Calditerrivibrio sp.
TTTCTTACCCCTTTCAGAATAAAGCATATCTGCTTTTACAAGAAATTGCAGCAGTTTGCCAAGGAAACTATCAGGGATAGAACATTTTTCAGACAACTCTCCCCTCATAAAATATTTGTCCCCTGGTTGAAGAGCGAGGAATAGGATAACTCTTATTGCATAGTCGGATGCTCTCGTAATTTTCATTGTAACTCCTTGATTATTTGATATATTATAGATATTATAGTATTTGATGTCAATAGCATTTTAAGATTATTTTAATCCTAAAATATTTTTATTGAAAATTAATTATATTATGTTATATTTGTATGAATTTGGAGGATTTTATGGACTGTATTTTTTGTAAAATAGTTGAAGGGGTAATACCTTCAGCAAAAATTTATGAAGATAGTTATTTTATAGCTATTCTCGATATAAGGCCAATAAATTATGGTCATACACTTTTGATACCCAAAGAGCACCACAGAAATGTTTTAGATGTTCCAGATCATTTAGCAGAGAAGGTTTACCCTTTAGTTAGAAAGATATCATTGGCTATAAAAAAAGGTTTATCTGCAGATGGCTTAAATATCATACAGAATGTTGAACAGCATGGGGGGCAGGAAGTTTTCCATTCCCATATTCATATAATACCCAGATTTAAGGATGACAATCTCAAGTTTACTCCGAGGAACCTCTCTTATGAATCAGATGATGTTAAAAATAAAATCATTTCAAATATAAAATTGGCTATGGAGTAGGGTGATAACTATATGAAAAATATTATAATATTATTGCTTTTTGTAGTTGCAATTGTTTTGGGTTATCAGTTTTACGGAAAAGAAATTTCTGCAAAATATAATGATTATTTTAAGAAAAAGGAAGAGGTCAACTTAGAAAAGTTAAATACCTCTTCAGAAACCGTGCTTAAACCATCTGAGCAGATACTTAGTGTACAGGAATCTTTTGAAAAGGTTGCTGAAAGTGTATTGCCCTCCGTTGTGAATATATACACTGAGCAAAAGATCAAAGCAAGACCTCAATTCAATTTACCTTTTGGAGATAATCCACTGTTTCGTGACTTTTTTAACGATTTTTTTGGAACTCCTAAAAATAGAGAATATAAAAGCAGTAGCTTGGGGTCTGGTTTTATAATTACTGATACTGGGTATATAGTTACAAACGAACATGTAATAAGAGATGCAGATTCAATCAGTGTAAAATTGTCAGATAAAAGGAGTTTCAAAGCAAAGTTGGTGGGGTCTGATCCTAAGACGGATGTTGCTGTTATAAAAATAGAATCAGAAAATCTCAAACCCTTAAAATTTGGTGATAGTTCAAAGCTGAAAACAGGTCAGTGGTCTATTGCAGTGGGGAACCCTTTTGGTTTGAATGGAACTTTAACTGTTGGTGTGATAAGTGCTACAGGAAGGAGCGGTTTAGGTATTGAAACCTATGAGGATTTTATACAAACTGACGCATCCATCAATCCTGGGAATTCAGGGGGACCTTTGCTTAATATTTATGGTGAAGTCGTTGGTATAAATACAGCAATAATAGCATCTGGACAGGGGATAGGTTTTGCTATCCCAGCTAATATGGCAAAACCTATTATAGAGCAGATTATTAATAAGGGTACTGTAGAAAGAAGCTGGATAGGGGTTGGGATTCAGGATTTAAGTCCAGAACTTGCCAGATCAATGGGAGTCAAAGTTGAACATGGAGTTGTTGTAAATAAGGTATATGATAAATCTCCAGCAAGTAAATCTGGATTAATGGAAGGGGATATTATTCTAGAGTGTAATAATACAAAAATAACTTCAGCTTCTGATTTACAGAAGATAGTAGTGAACAGTAAGATTGGTACAAAGATAGACTGTAAGATTCTGAGGGATAATAAGGAGATCAAAGTAGGTATTATTACAGAAAAGATGCCTGAAGATGCTACTTCTCAAAAAAATAGTTCTATGGAATTTTTAGAGGAAAAGCTTGGAATCACTGTACGTGATTTTACAGAAGAAGATTCTGGTAGTTTTAATCATAAAAATGGTGTTATTATTTTGCGTGTTGAACAGGGTTCTGTTGGTGAGATTATTGGGTTGCAAGAGGGGGATCTGATTATATCTGTAAACAGGAAATCTATAAAAAATGTAAACGAATTTAAAAGAATAATGGCTAATTTTTCAAAGGGTTCTATAATAAATCTTATGATTGAAAGAGAAGGGGATACCTTTTTTGTGGCTGCAAGGTTAAGATAAAATAAGATTTACAGGGGTAGTGTGGTCTGTGTTTTACCACCTACCTTTTAGATATTAATCGATCGTTATTGAAGAATTAAAATTTCCCATTTTATAATTAAGTGTGTTGTCTTTTTTTATCAATCTCAATGTAAATGGCGATTCTCTACCGAGTATTGAAAATCTCAGATCTCTTATGTACAGATATTTTTCCCCATTTATAATTTTTTCTTCTCCGTATGGAAATCTTAAAAACCACTTAAATATTTTTAGATTGTTGTCTTTTTCCAGTAGAATTAATGTTTCTGGTGATAGTTTTTTGTATTCAGTTAAATCACCATCTAAAAAAGTAACATTAACGTAATAATTTTTTTCATCTTCCCGAATTACTTTCCAGAATAATGGTGATAGTGGAGCAGCTGTTACGTATATTTTTTTATTCTCTCTTATGGCCAATATCATCTCATATGTCGATTTTATGAAAAAATTAAAAGTAGGGTAGATGAATATAAATAGCCAGGATAAGAAGATAAGTTTTTTGTATTTTTTGGCAGTAAAATATAATATCACTAACAAGATAAGATAGATTGGGTCAATTATAAACATTGAATCAAGAGCTATCCTTGAGTTACTAAAGGGTAAAAGAATCTGTGTACCATAACTTGTCATTATGTCGAGGAAGATATGAATCAGGATCAGTATGTAAAAATTTCTCAAAACATTTTTGTCTTCATATTTTATCATTTTTGAGATTAAAAATAGTATAATGGCTAAAAGAAAACCACCAATAAAAGAATGGGTAAAGCCCCTGTGGTGTAGTATGTAAGTGAAAGGTGTACCAAAAGTGCCTACAAAATTGTCTATATCAGGGCTCATTGTCACTGAACCATAAATGATGGTTGTGAAAATCCCCTCTTTTTTTGTGAGATAGTTTTTTGCAACTATCCCAGAGATAAAATGAGTAATTGGGTCCATAAAAATTAAGGGGGAGTGTTCTATTCTCCCCCAGCATCTCCTAATCCTTCACAAACCCTATAGTTTTTATACCTTTTTTAGAATATATCCTCATTACTATATATTTACCTTTTTCCACTGCATTATAAACGGAATAAAATGTATCCTCATCTGTTATTGGTTTGTTATTTATGCTCAAAATAATTTCACCTTTTTTTAGCCCTGCTTTAGCAATATTTTTGGAAAGATCTACCTCAATTACCTTTACACCAATAGATATATTTAAGTTTTTCTTCTCATCATCTGTCAATGATGTTACTACTATATCCTGGTTATTTTTCCCCTGGATATTTTCATCTTTTCTCTCACCAAGTTTTACTTTGAAAGTCTTTTTTTCAATCTTATTGTCAATGGTTATTCTGACTATATCTATTGTTATCACCTTTCCGGGAGCCATTGCACCTATGGTTGATATTACATCCTTTGGTGTTTTCATAGGTTGGTTATCTATTGATACAATTATGTCCCCCTCCTTGATTCCAGCAAGATCTGCAGCTTCTCCATTGATAATACCATTTATTATAACCCCATGTTCTATGTTTAGATTTAGAGCAGTTATCATATCTTTTTTAAGTTCTTCAAGATTTTTTATTCCAAGGAAACCTCTTTTTACTACTCCAGACTTTAGCTGTGGTAGAAGATTTTTTAATATATTGACTGGAACTGCAAAACCTAAACCCTGACCAGAGGGTATTATTGCTGTATTTATACCTATTACCTCTCCATTTAAACTTACGAGAGGACCACCAGAATTACCGGGATTTATAGATGCATCTGTTTGTAGAAAATTATCATATGGCCCCTCCCCAAGGTCTCTCCCCTTGGCACTTATAATTCCTACAGTATATGAAGATTCCAGTCCAAAAGGGTTCCCTATGGCTACAACCCATTCACCTACTTCAGCAGCATCAGAGTCTCCAAGCTTCAAAGGTTTTAGTTTATTACCAGCTGTATCTATCTTTAATATTGCCAGATCTGTTAAAGGGTCTCGTCCTACTTTTTTTGCTGTATACTCTTTTCCATTATACAGCTTTACAGTTATCTCATCAGCTTTTTCTACCACATGGTTGTTTGTTACAATATATCCATCTTCTGAAATGATGAAACCAGAACCCAATGCCTTTGATTTGTACTCCTGATATTGTTCAGGTGTGTCAAATGGGAAGCTGAAATCCCCAAAGGGGTTAAATCCAAATGGGAAATTAAAGTTCGGTATCTTCTTTTTTACTGTTTGTGTGGTACTTATGTTGACTACACTTTCTTTAGTTTCCTTCACCACATCTGTAAGATTGGGTAGAGATTTTGCGAAAGCAGAAATAGAAAACATTAAGATAAAAATTACTAAAGCTTGAAACTTTAATATTTTTGAGCATTTCATAAAGTAAAGCCTCCTTATTTTATATATTTTTCTTTTGTTGTTATATGAGTTATAAAATTTTCCATCTCTTCAAAGGGTATCGTGCCAATTAATGTGTATTGAATAGAATCTACATTTTTTGATAAAAGGTAGTTCCCATAGGCAATTGTTTTTACCATATTATTTGATTTTTCATTTTTCTTTATAAATATTGAAAACTTATTTAGCCCATCACTAAATATATAATGAATCGTTCCATCCTCCAATTTCTTTATAAGCTTCCCTTTGAATCCTTTGTAGAAAATATTATCTTTTTCAAGGCTAACATCTTTTGAATCAACAGGAGTAGGCTGAATATCAGGTATGTAATCTGTAAAACCATATGCATATAAAAGGTTATTTTTTGTGTCGTATACCTCTCTTCGCACAATAAGATTACCTTGAACAGTTATTATATGTGAGAATCTATCGTTTTTTATTGGTGTGAGCTCTATCTGTTTTAACAACTTGTTGTATATTTTTATACCATCCCGAGTAACAATATTATAGTAGTCCTTTGAAATCTGATTAATATCAAAAAAATTTTCTCTTATCATTTTTGCTATGAACTTAATTCGTTTGTCAGCAAGGTTTATATCTTCTATATTTTTGTAGTTAATTGTTATATGGGAGTTGCCATCAACTGATATTTTTACAAAAACACTATCAGGGTAAGCCACTGAGGAGTAAATAAGAGTCATCAGTATAATTAAAAGCTTCATAGAGGTATCTATTTTTCTATAACATATGCTATATTTGTGACATTTTTATTCTGAGAGTTTTCCAGATGTTCTAACACCATATCTCTTGTATCATCTTTTGAAACCTTTGTCTCTTTTTTTGAAAAACTGCTAAATAGCAAAGGTAATGATAAAATAACTACTATAGATGCTATTTTGTAGAGAATATTGTAGCTTTTTTTGATATGTAAAACTTTTTTAGGTTGACTTTTACTTATTTGGGACATGATGCTATGGCTTAGATCTACCTCTTTTTTATTGTTTTCGAAAGAGCTTTTGATTGTAAGCTTTAGTTTATTCATATTAACCATATATATCTTGCAGTTTTCACACATTTTAATGTGGTCAAATAGATCAATCTCATCCCTTTCTGTAATCTCATTATCTAAAAGTTCGTTGATTAATCTACGATACTCTGTACAATCCATCTGCCAACCCCTGTCTTAAAAGTCTATCTTTTATTATCTGCCTCGCATTAAATAATCTGGATCTTACAGTTCCTACAGGTATATTTAAAATTGAAGCTATCTCTTCGTAGCTCAAGTCTTCGACTTCTCTTAAGATTATAACTCTCCTTAATTTTTCTGGAAGGGAATCGACAAATTTTCTTACATATCGTCTTAACTCCTCTGTCAACAACTCTTGCTCAGGGTTTGATTCATCTGTCTGATTATTAAAGAAAAAATCATCCTCTTCTTTGTCATCTCTATACATATCGACATAACGCTTATTTCTATCTAATTTTATTAAAGAAAGATTTATTGCTATCTTCTTTAACCATGGATAAAACTGTTCCCTACTCCTTAATGAATTCAAATTTTCATAAGCCTTAAGAAAAGATTCTTGCACAATATCCTTTGTTAACTCATCCTCTTTGACAATATTAAAAACTGTTCCATAAATGTTTTTCTGGTACTTTAATATGAGAAATTCGAAAGCAGAAGCATCTCCATTCAAAACTTTATCTATCAAGACTATCTCTGACATTTTACTCTCCATGTGTTTAAAGATAATTTTTATAATTAAAAGTTCAAGTTAATTTTTAAAATCATCCTTGTTAGTGATATAACTATCAGGTAAATCACACATTTCTGGTATTTGAAATGGTATAGGGTATCTGATACCATTTTTATGTGTTGCTTCTAAACCCTCTATCAAATAATTAATGTAGGAAAATGGGAAGGAAACTATTATCTCAAAATCTTGAGCCATCGCAAATCTTCTATCTCCAAGGCAAGGTATTTCAATAGTTGGCTTACCTGTGTTATATACTTCAGCAACTCCTCTAGAACAAACACCAGCATCCCCCGATGATTTAAAAATAAATTCCCCTCCATCTCTGTATAAAAATGCTTGAATAAATCTCATTGCCTGTGCCGAATTTACATACATAACTATAAGGTCTGGTGTCAAATTTTCAATTGGTCTTGTTATAGGGTATGTAACCACATGGGATGTTCCGTATGGTATCCTTGGCATCTTTTCTTGCATATTTTTTGCAGATTCAGTATCTCTCTGGTAAACATAGCAGTTTACTTCTCCATCCAAAACCCTTGAAGGGGTTTTTATTAAACCGCTACATGAAGCTCCAAGTACACAATAGCTATTTTCTCTTGATGATAGGGTAGACCATCCATAATACCTTGAGAAGGCTATTTGCTGGCATATGCTCATCATCCTTGTAGTAACTTTTATTTTTGGCAGATCTATCTTTTCTCTAACTATCTTGACTGCAACTGGCATTGTTTGAGGTATAACTGTTTTATTCAATGTAGCTATCAGATCTGCAAACATTTCATCCTCCATAGATATTTATATGTTAGTTTTTCATATGTACAACCCTTTGTGGGAATGGGATTTCTATACCCTCTTTTTTAAATCTTTTAAATATCTCTTTACGAATTTCACTCTGGATAAAAAACTGTGATTTAAATTCATTTGCATAGACAATGATAGTAAAGTCAATTGAACTATCTGAAAATCCAGGATTAAATCTTACTATAGGTTTAGGATCCTTAGCGATCTCTTCAAGTCTATTCATAACATCGTTTGCTACTTCCATTAGAACATATTCCACTTTATCAATATCGCTATTATAGCTAACTCCAACAGTTACCGGTACAGCAAGCTTTTTGTCCTGCATGTCATAGTTTGTGATAACACTTTGAACTATTTTTTCGTTTGGTATGATTATAAAGTTATTTTGTGTGGTTTTTATTCTTGTAGTTCTCCAGGTTATATCATCTACAAATCCATCAACACCATTATCGAGCTTTATGTAATCCCCTACTTTGATCGCTTTTTCCACCATTATATGTATACCTGAGAACAGGTTTGAGAGTGTATCTTTTATTGCAAGGGCTACGGCAAGACCACCTACACCCAGTGCTGTTATGATCGGTGTTATTGAGATCCCCATGTAGTTTAAAGCGACTAAAAATCCCATTACATAAACAGTTGATTTTATAATTACTTGAAAAAGACCTGTGTTAGGTATTGATACAGATGTTTCCCTCAGATACTGACTAAAGACATTCCCTATCAGGTTAGCTAATGCCAGAGTTACAGATATTATTATGCTTATTGCAATTATTTTAGTCAATGTTAAGGAGTATGAGGCAGGAATTTTGGACAAAGATATCGAGATATACAAAGATAATGCAAATATCCATAGAATCGATGGTTTTTTTATTGATAGAAGTACTATGTCATCAAGCTTTGTTTCTGTTTTTGATGTAAATTTTACAAATAGAGAAATTAAAATCCTTCTTATTACGAAAAGAACCACAACAGAAATTATAAAAATAGTTAAAGGTAATAAAATTAATAGAAAATTACCAGACATATGGGATCACCTTCTAACAGGTATTGGGTTTAACCCGGTATCTTTTTTCACTTTATCCTGTTTTACTTTTAATTCACTTTCTGTAGCCGAATTACAGCATCTGACACGGTACCATATCCCTTTATCCCCGAGATCGGCTTTTATAACGTACACATCTTTTATTTTGGATTTTAGTTTTTCTGCCTCTTTTTCAGCTACACTCTGTTCTTTAAATGCCATCAACTGAAGGGCAAATCCCCCTGAGCTTGTCTCTTTTGAAGACGATTTATCCTCTTTTGGGGGTGTATTATTTGTAACTTTATTGTCTACCTTTTTTTCATTCTCATTTTTTACTATCTTGTTATCTTTTTTTATTTTGTCATCTATCTTTGTTTTTGTTTCAACTTTATTATCAGCTTTTTTAGGTTCTATTTTATCTGTTTCCTTTTTTACGCTGTCTGATTGTTTTTTTATTTCATTTTTATCGTTGTTATCATCTTTTTTAGCTACCTTAACATCTTTTTGTTCATTTTTTACTTTATCTTCTATCTTAGCCTTTGGTTCAGCCTTATTCTCTGCTTTTTTAGGTTCATCGGTATGTTTGAGTTGTTTTTCCTTATCTGCATCCAGAATTATCTCTGATTTCTCATTTTTTTTGTTGTTGCTTTCCACTTTGTTTACGCTATTGTCTTCTGCAGATAGATTTTCACCCATTGCCTGCTTGATATCTTTTTTTATCGATTCAACCTTAACCTCTCCAGATTGTAAATTTATCTGCTGTCCATTATCGCTTTGCTGGATGTGACTTTTTTCTACGGCTGATTTTTCAGAAAGCTGATCTTTCAAAGAAAAGTACTGTTTTGTTAGCTTTGTTATACCATAAATAATTAGTCCAAATGATACTAAAAATAATACCCCTATTAGTATTATTACCTTAAAATCCCCTTTGCTATCTTTCTCTTTTATCTTGTTCTGATCTTTCATGTTACCTCCCGTATTACATCTTCTCAGGTGCACTGACACCCAATAGATCAAGTCCAATTGAAATAGTTTTTGCTACCGTATCTGATAATAATAACCTTGCACTACTGAGCTCCTTGTCAGATTCATCTACAATCTTTGTGTTGTAATAGTAATTGTGAAACATCCCGGCAATTTCCTGAAGATAGTAACATATTCTATGAGGTTCTAAATTTATAGTAGCTGATTTTAAAACATTTCTAAAATCATAAATTTTCTTTATCAACTCTATTTCGGATTCGAGGCTCAAAAGTTCTATATTTTCCTTTGTCGTAGGCTCTAAACCTTTCTCCTTTGCATTTTTCTTCAGGCT
The DNA here is from genome assembly GCA_020217115.1 of Calditerrivibrio sp. Classification (GTDB taxonomy): domain Bacteria; phylum Chrysiogenota; class Deferribacteres; order Deferribacterales; family Calditerrivibrionaceae; genus Calditerrivibrio. The sequence continues at coordinate 9,524 of JAIWOA010000052.1, forward strand.
ATGCACCCTTGCATGGGCATACTGGATATAATACACGGGATTCTCATTTGTTTTACTTTTGGCAAGGTCTATATCAAAGTCTAACTGTGAGTTTATATCTCTCATTAGATAAAAGTATCTTGCAGCGTCACTGCCAACTTCATCTATCAACCATCTTAAAGTGATAAATTCTCCAGCTCTTGTGGACATAGATATTCTCTCTCCACCTTTTATTAAGCTTACCATCTGAATTAGCTGTATTTTTAGATTACTGACATCTATATTTAGTGCTTTTATACTATTTTTAAGTCTATTTACATACCCATGATGGTCAGCTCCCCAAACATTAACAAGCAGTTTGAAGCCTCTGTCATATTTGTTTTTATGATATGCAATATCTGATGCGAGATATGTATATTCTCCATTATTTCTCTTAATTACTCTATCTTTGTCATCTCCATAATGTGTGGACCTAAACCATAAAGCACCATCTTTTTC
>JAIWOA010000053.1 GCA_020217115.1 Calditerrivibrio sp.
ATAGATTTCACAGTTTTTGAACAGTTTTTCTATGGTATTTTCAACATCTCCATTACTGTACAACGATTTTTCACTAAACCAATTGTCAAATGTTACTCTAAATTGCTTTAGATCATCCTCTATCCCCTTTGTAATAGATTCTACACCTATTTTAAAGCATGTATCTATACCATCCTTTTCATTATTTATAAGAGCATCGCCAAATCGAACAGCAATATCTTTTGCTATTTCAATGATGTAATCTCCTTTGTAGCCATCTTCAGGAAAAGGGAAATTCTTGCCAAAAAATGAACAATACCTTGAATATATACTGAGTGCCAGATTATTCATCTGGTTTCCTGCATCATTTATGTAATACTCTTTATAGACATCATAACCTGAAATTTTTAAAATTCTTGCTATTGTATCACCATATGCAGAGCCTCTCCCATGCCCTATATGTAAAGGACCAGTTGGATTTGCACTGACAAATTCTACCATAGCTTTTTCTGCTTTTCCGATATTTTCAAAGTTACTGTAGGGATCTGTTATGTAGCCAGATAGAAAATCAAAATAAACTTTCTTGGAAAAGAAAAAATTTATAAATCCAGGGGGAGCAACTTCTATTTTAGAAAAGTAGTCTGAATTTATTTGTGATGTTAGCTCGTTAGCAATGCTTATCGGTGCTTTTTTTAGTATTTTACTCAAAATAAATGCTACATTAGATGAGAAGTCTCCATTGTCTTTTTTCTTGGGTATTTCTATTGTGTAATTGATATCTTCTGGATTAATTCCCTTACTTACCAGTATGTCATCAATAATATTTCTTATTATATGTTCCATCAATCCTCCAGGACTTAGCTTACTAATTTTATTAGAGTATTATAAAAAAAGAGTTTTTTCAAGAATTTTAATACTGAAACACCTCCGCATCTTTTGGATGCGACACTGAAAATATGCTTTTATCTATTGGTTTGTTTATTTTTATATTGGAAAATGTAATTTCCGTTATATTGCCTGCCTCATCTTCACTATATATACCTGTTATATCATTATTTTTATTTACAGATAGTATAATATATTTTAGGCCTATATTTACGTTAGGTTTTAGCTGTATCTGTGATTTGCCATTTAGAGAAACAGTAAAATTTTTTTCAAGGCTTTTCAAGTTAAACAGTACTGATAGTATTACATTAGCTTCCTTTGAGCTATTTTTATTTTGAATTACCAGCTGATTAGTTGAACTATCGTAAAATTCCATCCCATTTTCATTAAATAGATAGTATTGTCTATATGGTGATTTATAGTCCCACAGAGCTGCTTTGTTTGCTACCATGTACAATTTGCCTGTATATACATCTTTTGAAAAACTTTTTATTGAGGTTTCCTGTGTGAAATCTGCTGAAAAGGTTTCAATTGTTTTCAGCCTATCAATAACAGAGGGTGTAGTCTGTGTCTTTTTTTTCTCTGCAAATACTGGGTTACAAAAGAAAAGTATCAATAGCAAAAAGGTAATTGCCTTTTTCAAAGTTTCCTCCAACATTATATTTTTATAACTAACATTCATCATCAATTTTTACATTTAAAAACTATTATAATATGCTCAAAAAAATATTGTATTTTAATATAAAACGATATAGAATTAATGTAAAGGTTATTTTATGAAATCTATTCTTTTTGTAGAAGATGAAGATGTTTTTTACCCTCTTTTCAGTATGTTGGCTTCTAGATTTTCATTCAATTCTATTGTATCCAAAAATATTAAAGATGCTAAAAAAGAGTTATCTAATAATAAGATAGAGTTGGTTGTAATCGATTATGAGCTCCCTGATGGTAAAGGTGATGAGCTAAATAGGTATATAAAGGAGAATTACCCAGATATACTCACTGCTCTTTCATCGGGACATGGAGATATTTTAAAGTCAAGGTTCGATTATGACTATGTAGTTGATAAGTCTGATATTGTTAATTTCATCAAAAAAATTTCTCAAGAGTAACATCACTAAATGGAAGCAGGCAAGCAAATAAACTGTTTTGAGTGTGAATTTTTAGCAATCAGCTGGGATAAGAATTTCCCTTATATGTGTAAAAAGTTAGGTTTTAAGAGCAGGATTATACCATCTAAAGAGGTTTTTAAAAATTCCCAAATCGAGTGTCAGTTTTTTATGAAAAAGGTTAAAAATGTTGAATAGAATTCTACAATATTTTTCAGAAATATCTTCTGTCCCAAGATGTTCAAAGAATGAAAAGGGGATAGTACATTACATCATGAATTGGGCATCAAATAAAGGATTTCTTTATCTTGCTGACAAATATGGTAATTGTCTGGTTTATGGCTCTGTGAATACTGGGGAAAGGGTAATTTTACAAACCCATGTTGATATGGTATGTGAAAAAATTAAAGAGAGTAGTCACGATTTTTTAAAGGATCCTATAAAACTTATTTTAGATGGGGATATTTTAAGAGCCCATGAAACGAGCCTTGGAGCTGACAACGGCATAGGTATGGCTATCTCTATGGTGTTGATGGAGGAGTTTTCAAAAGAGCTTGATTTGAGATTACTATTCACTGTAGATGAGGAAACAGGTTTAAATGGTGCTAAGGGATTGGAAGCAGGTTTTGTAGATGCTGATTTTCTCTTAAATCTCGACTCTGAAGAGGATGATACCATTATAGTTGGATCTGCTGGAGGCTGTGATATTATCATTACAAAAGAGTTACGGAAGATCTTTGCTGGTTTTGATTCGAGATATTATAGAATAGAGCTCGATGGTTTTAACGGTGGACATTCTGGTGTTGATATTCATAAATCTTTTGGTAATGCTATAAAGGTATTACTAAAGGTATTAAAATTATCTGGGATTAAAAAGGTTGTTAATCTTGGGGGTGGCACAGCCCACAATGCTATTCCAAGATATGCCTATGCTGATGTAGAATACAATATGGATGTCAGTCTCCTTGAAGATATTATTGTAAAAGTGTTAGGTGAATTTAAGAACGATTCCCCCTACTTTAAAATAACTGAGTTAGATCGGCCAGAGTATATTTTTGACTTTGAGGATCTTATAGAGATCCTTGAGAGGTTTCCCCACGGTGTTTTTAAGGAATTTTCTGGAGAGTTTTCCGGAGTAGAAAGCTCTTCTAACCTTGCTAAGATAGGTATAGATAACGATCAGGTGGTGATTGTGGAAAGTTTGAGGGGAGCATCAAAAAGTGCCCTTGATGAATTGAAGTTACACATTGAAAATTATTTAAAGGGATTTAAATACTACTATTGCTGCGAATATCCAGGCTGGCAAACTAATAAAAATTCCAGGCTACTTGAGCTGGCTAAAAATGTTTATTTTGAAATGTTTCAGGAGAATCCTAAGGTGGAGGTTATTCATGCTGGCCTTGAATGTGGCATACTATATGATAAAAATAATTCACTTGATATAATTTCTGTGGGGCCTAACATAAGAAATCCCCATAGCCCTGATGAAAAGGTTTATTTAAGCTCAATTGAAAAGAGTTACAGGTTTGTTTACAACATAATAAGATCGATTATTCAAATACCTTGCAGATGATTTTAATTGGTTTGTTTTAGAAAATTATTGAATTTTTCAAATATTTAAAGTATCTTCAAAGTTAAATTTAAATGAACAAGGAGGAAGAAATGAAAAAATTATTGGTTGTAATGATGTTGTTTTGTTTTACAGTGTTATCATTTGCAAAAACCTATGAAATTGGTATTACTCAAATTGTAGAACATCCAGCATTAGATGCTTGTAGAAAGGGTGTAATGGATAAACTCAAAGAGCTTGGTTTTGAAGAGGGGAAAAATGTTAGATACGATGTTCAGATAGCTCAGGGTAATATAGCAACTGCTAATCAGATTGCTCAAAAATTTGTTGGTGACAAAAAGGATCTTATTGTTGCAATTGCCACTCCTACAGCCATTGCAGTTGCAAATCTTACCAAGAAGATACCTATAGTAATTTCTGCTATAACAGATCCTGTTGGTGCAAAGCTGGTAAAATCTTTAAATAAGCCTGGTGGAAATGTCACTGGTACCACAGATATGAGTCCTGTAAAGGAGCAGATAGCTCTCTTTGATAAATTAAACATTCCAGTAAAAAGACTGGGTGTTATATACAATTCTGGGGAAGCAAATAGCCGAACCTTAGTGGAAATACTTAAGAATATTACGAAGGGGAGAGGTATCCTCGTTGTTGAAGCTACAGTTACCAACAGTAGTGGTGTTTTGATGGCAGCAAAATCTCTCGTTGGTAAAGTAGACGGTATATATATTCCAACAGACAATACCGTTGTATCCGCACTTGAATCTGTTTTACAGGTCTCTTTTGAGAACAAAATTCCTGTCATTACTGGTGACACAGATTCAGTAGTTAGAGGTGCCCTTGCATCTCTGGGGATGGATTATTACAAATTAGGTCTTCAGACTGGAGTTATTGTGGCAAAGGTATTAAAGGGTGCAAATCCTGCAAATATACCAGTTGAGACATTGAAGGATCTTGATCTTTTTATAAACGAATCCACTGCTAAAAAATTAGGAATTACAATACCTGCAGATCTTTTATCTCAGGCTAAAAAGGTAGTTAAATAGAAAATGAGCTATTATGCTTTGCTTGGAGCCCTTGAGCAGGGCCTTGTTTACGGTATTATGTCCCTGGGGGTTTATATAACCTTCAGGGTTCTGGATTTTCCTGATCTTTCTGTTGATGGGACTTTCCCCCTTGGGGCATCAATCGCAGCTATTTTGATAACAAACAATTTTAATCCATATTTAGCTTCATTATTTGCTCTGTTAGCAGGTGCCTTTGCTGGTATAATTACAGGTGTTTTGAATACAAAACTCAAAATCCTTAATTTACTTTCCGGGATACTTGTAATGATAGCACTTTATTCTGTTAATATAAGGATCATGGGTCAACCCAACACTGCATTGTTGGGATATGATACCGTTTTTACCCCTTTTGAGAATTTCTTTGGATTAGAACGATTTGTCATTGCACCTATCTTTTTTGTATTTGTAATTGTTATCCTTGTAATTTTTGTTGTTTGGTTTTTGCATACAGATATAGGACTCAGCATGAGGGCAACTGGTGATAACCCAAAAATGGTAAGGGCTCAGGGGGTCAATGATAAATTTATGGTAATACTTGGTCTTGCATTTTCGAATGGTCTGGTAGCTCTTTCAGGGTCATTTGTAGCACAGAGTCAAGGTTCTGCAGATGTTAATATGGGGATTGGTACTATTGTAGCTGGTCTTGCTTCTGTGATACTTGGGGAGGCTTTTTTAGAGGGTAGATCTGTCTTTAGAGCTGTAGTTTCTGTTATAATAGGTTCAACCATCTATAGGCTTGCTATCGCTGTTGCACTATCTTTCAAGATAGGTAATTTTCAGCTAAATCCTTCAGATCTTAATCTTATTACAGCATTTATTGTGACATTCGCACTTATTTCACCAAATATAAAAAAGTTCATAAGGGTTAGATCATGATAGAACTTTTGAATGTAAAAAAGGTATTTAATCCGGGAACGGTTAACGAAAATGTTGCAATTAAAGGTATTTCGCTAAAAATCAATCAGTACGATTTTATTACAGTTATAGGGAGTAATGGAGCAGGGAAATCAACCATGTTAAATCTTATTTCTGGTAGTTATATCCCTGATGTTGGGAGTATTTTCATAAATGATAAAGATGTTTCAAAATATCCTAATTATCAGAGGGCAAGTTATATCGGTCAGGTTTTTCAAGATCCCTTGAGTGGAACTGCCGGAAGCCTTACAATAGAGGAAAATCTTGCCATAGCATTAAAGAGAGGTAAAAAAAGAGGACTTGGCTTAGGGGTGAAGGGAGCTGATAGGGAATTTTTCAGAGAGAAACTATCACAGCTTGGTTTGGGGCTTGAAAATAGGTTAAAGGATCGTGTTGGCCTACTCTCTGGAGGTCAGAGACAGGCAGTAACACTTTTGATGGCTACTATGGTTAAACCAGAAATACTTTTACTCGATGAGCATACTGCAGCTCTTGATCCAAAAACTGCTGCAAAGATTATTGAACTTACTGAATATTTTGTAAATGAATATAGGTTGACAGTTTTAATGGTCACTCATAATATGAGACAAGCTCTGAGTCTTGGGAATCGTACAATTATGATGCATGAAGGGGAGATTATCCTTGATATCTCTTCACCGGAAAGGGATCAACTTGAGGTCAAAGATCTCCTGGAGATGTTTGCCAGGGTTAGAGGTGAAGATATTGTGGATGATAAGTTACTTTTAGCCTGAATATGAAATTTAAAAAGCTTATTATACAGGGATTTAAATCTTTTGTTGACAAGACAGTTATAGAATTTCCAGATGGGATTACTGCTGTTGTAGGTCCAAATGGTAGCGGTAAAAGTAATATTCTCGATGCTATACGTTGGATACTTGGGGAGCAAAATCCTAAGGAGCTGAGAGGCTCCAACATGGATGATATTATTTTTGCAGGATCTGAAAATAGAAAGGGTTCCAATATTGCATTTGTTACGTTAGTTCTCACAGATATAGATGAATCTCTGGCAGCTAAGTGGGGATCATTTAGTGAAGTGGAGATAACGAGAAAATATTGCAGGGATGGGGATAGGGAATATTTTATCAATAATAAGAGATGTAAGTTAAAGGATATAAGGGAGATATTTTATGATACCGGGCTTGGTTCTAAAAGTATCTCTATTATAGAACAGGGAAAGGTTGAAAAGCTTATATCTGCAACTCCAGAAGAGATAAGACAGTTCTTTGATGAAGCTGCTGGAATAATAAAATTTAAAGAGAAAAAGAAGGAAGCTGAAAGGCGCTTAGAGCAGTCGATGGATAATCTGAACAGGGTGAACGATATCCTTAATGAAGTGAAGTATAAAAGAGAGCAACTTCAGGAACAACTGGCAAATCTTAATTTATATAGGGAACTTAGTAATGAAAAGAACAGACTTGAGAAGATCATCTATTCTAAAAACTATTTTACAAACATTAAACAGTACAATGAGTTAATTGACAAACATAATAACCTTCAATTAGATCTTTCTACAAAGATTAATGAGTTTGAGATTTTGCGAAAAGAAGAGGAAAAATATAAAAATGATTTTGCTAAACTGGAGATTGAACTTAAAGGAGTAAATTCATCAATTCTTGATGTTACCGAAAAACTTGGTAAGCTCAATACTGAAAGCTCATTGTTGGAAAACAACATATTAAATGCAGAACAATCAAAGGATAACATCTTATTAGAAATTGATTCAATTGAAAAGAGATTAAAGGATTTGACAAAGAATAGAGATATCCATATTAAAAATCAGGAAGTTCTTGAGGGAGATATAGAGGTAAAAAATTCTCTTTTGCTTGATTATGAGGAAGCTTTGAAAGAGCTAAACAGGGAAAAAGATTACCTTGTTGATGAGATAGATGACAATAGGGATAATTTTTTGAAAATTGCCGAAAAAAGTTCAAACCTGAGAAACCAGATTATAAAATCTGATGGGGAGATTTTTAGATTAAATAGAGAGATAGACAGGTTAAGGGATGAAAAGCTTAAACTTTCTGAAGAAATTCTGGAAATTGATAAAAAGATTGAGGAGAAATCGAAAATACTCAGCGATCTGATTCTGGAAAAGGATATTCTTAGTGGAGAGATATCCAAACTTTCAACGACAATCTCTGATCTAAATGCTAAGATGAAACTAATTAATGAAGAAATTAGCAATTTGAAAGGGATAAAAATGAGTCATGAAGCTATGCTGGCAAAGCTTGAGACTGATCTTAACGATGAATCCTTTGGAAAAGAGCTGAGATCGATCTTTAAAAATGAAGAGATGGGATTATTACTTGATTATGAACTTCCTGAAGATAGAAAATATTTTTATGGTGATGTTATTGTGTTTAAATTGGAGGATAAAGAGAACGTTTTTAGCCTATTGGGGAAAACTAAAACATATACAAGATTTGTTTTTGAAGAGGATATCAGTTTAATATTGGAAAATATATCAAAGGGTAGTTTTGAAAAGGTATCTGAACAGATCGTAAAGATTGATGGTATATATTATAAAAGTGGGGACAGCGGAAGGAGTGAAAAACTAATTAAGCTAAGAAAAGAGATAGAAGATACGAGGGAAACTCTCAACGATATTTCTAAACAATTGTTAAACAAGTTATCTGAGTATGGTAACCTTGAAATCTTAAAATCTGAAAATGATTCAGCCTTTGAAAGGTTGAAGCTAAATCTAAACAATTGTGAAAAAAAAGTTTCGGTAATAACATCTGAAATAAATAATTATAAAAATATGAAAGATAACTTTCTCAGGAGGGATACCACACTTCTCAGGGAGATAAATTTTAATACTGAAGAGCTTGAAAGATTAAAGATAAAAAATGAAAATGAGAATGAGCTATTGTCCTCATTGTCAGAACAGCAAAAGGAACTTGAAGAGCATTATGAGATATTGTCCTTAAAGATGGAGGAGTATGAGGAACGTATTACTGAGGAAAAGGATAAGATATCTAATCTAAAAATAGAATTGTCAGGTCTCAGGGAAAAAAGCAATGCATATAGAAAAGAACTGATATACATAGAAAGAGAGATAAACTCTGCATCAACTAAAATTATACATTTAAGGGATAAACTGAATAAACTTTTAACCGTTGATCTGACAAATTGGAGATCCTCTTTGGAAGTTAACAGATCTAAAATAGAGGGTTTAGAGAAGGAAAGGATTGAGCTTTTGTCAAATAAAAATAGAGTAGAGGGTTTTATTTCAGAGATATCTGAACAGATCAAGAAGACCTCTGAGATAATTGAAGAAAGTAACAAAATTAATAAAAAGATAGAGTTATCAATACAGGATCTGAAATTAAAGATAGTTCAGTTTAAAACCTCGTTGGACAATATGGAAGAAGCTTTTCGTGATAGGTTTGGTGTAGAACTTAAAGATGTTTATGAACAATTTTGTTGTGAAAATTTTAATCTCTCTTCACTAAAAAATAGTATCATTGAGATAGAAAGCAAAATATCCTCCATTGGAGCTTTGAATATGGGGGCAGAAGCAAATTATAAAGAGGTTGAGGAACGATACAGCTTTTTATCAAAGCAGAAAAATGATCTTGATGAAGCTATCCAGAGTATAAGGGATATTATATATGAAATAGATAAAAAAACAGCAGAAAGTTTTTATGATACGTTTCAGTCTATTAAAAAGAATTTCAAAGATATTTTCAAAATACTTTTTGGTGGTGAAGGTAGATCAGATATAACATTAACCGATGAAGGGGATATCTTAAACACAGGTGTAGAGATATTTGTACAGCCCCCCGGAAAAAGGCTTCAAAATATGACTCTTTTGTCTGGGGGAGAAAAAGCAATGACTGCAGCTGTTCTGCTTTTTGCTATGTTTCTTCACAAACCATCTCCATTCTGTTTTCTTGATGAAATAGATGCTCCACTTGATGATGCAAATATAGGGAGATTTTGTAGTATACTAAAGGATATGTCTAAAAAAGCTCAATTTGTAATAATTACCCATAACCAGAAAACTATGGAAGTAGCTGATCAACTATATGGTGTAACAATGCAAGAACCGGGAGTTTCAAAGGTAATTTCGGTAAAGTTTGAAAATTAAAAAAGGCGGGGTTTATCCCCGCCTTTATAATTATATTGAATCTATTATACTGTTCAAGGTTTGACTTGGCCTCATTGCTTTTGATGTTTTTACAGGGTCTGGTTTATAATAGCCACCCATATCAACAGGTTTACCCTGTGCAGCAATAAGCTCCTGATTTATTTTTGCTTCATTTTCGCTTAATTGTTTGTAAATTTTTTCAAATTTATTTTTCAACGCAGTATCCTCACTCTGCTTTGCGAGGGCTTCAGCCCAGTATAGTGCAAGATAGAAATGGCTACCTCTGTTGTCTATCTCACCAACTTTTCTTGCTGGAGATTTGTTATTGTCAAGGAATTTGCCTATTGCTTCATCGAGGGTTGCAGCGAGTACTTTTGCTTTTTCATTTTTGAATGTAAAAGCAATATGTTCTAAGGAGGCTTGAAGAGCAGAGAATTCACCTAAAGAATCCCATCTGAGGTACCCCTCTTTTTGAAATTGTTGAACATGTTTTGGAGCAGAACCACCAGCACCAGTTTCAAACAAACCTCCACCTGCAAGGAGTGGAACGATTGAAAGCATTTTTGCACTTGTTCCAAGCTCAATTATAGGGAAAAGATCTGTCAGATAGTCCCTTAAAACATTTCCTGTTACAGAGATTGTATCTTTTCCAGCTCTAAATCTTTCAAGGGTATATTTCATTGCATTTACAGGATCCATAATTTTTATTTCAAGCCCTGTTGTGTCGTGATCTTTCAGGTATGTGTTGACCTTTTCTATCAATTGTGCATCGTGTGCTCTATTTTTATCCAGCCAGAATACAGCTGGAGATCCTGTTGCCCTTGCCCTATTCACTGCAAGCTTTACCCAATCCTTTATAGCTGCATCTTTTGTCTGGCAAGCTCTGAAGATATCACCTTTCTCAACATTCTGTTCCATAAGGACAGCACCATTTGAATTGTCAATTATTCTTATAACACCATCATGTTGAGCAATAAATGTCTTATCATGGGAACCATATTCCTCTGCCTGCTGAGCCATTAAACCAACATTAGGAACACTTCCTACTGTTGCTGGATCAAAAGGTCCATATTGTTTGCAATTTTCTACTATTTCTCTGTACATTGTAGCATAACACCTATCGGGGATCATGGCTTTAGTTTCCTGTAGTTTACCTTCTTTATTCCACATTTTACCACCATCACGTATTACTACAGGCATAGATGCATCAACGATTATATCGTTTGGAGCATGCAGGTTAGTAATCCCTTTGTCTGAATCAACCATAGCAATTGCTGGACGATTATTGTAAACTGACTGTATAGCGTTTTCTATCTCTTTTCTTTCTGCTTCAGGTAAAGATTGGATCTTATTGTAAAGATCTCCAAGTCCATTGTTTGGATTTACACCAATTTTTTTGAATGTTTCTGCATATTTTTCAAAAACATCTTTGTAGAATACAGATACTGCATGACCAAACATAACAGGGTCAGATACCTTCATCATTGTTGCCTTGAGGTGAAGAGAAAGTAACAATCCACTATTTTTAGCATCCTCTATCTGTTCTTCATAAAATTTGCGTAGCTCTTTTACAGACATGTGAGTAGAATCTAAAACTTCCCCTTCAAGGAGCTTTAAATTATCTTTGAGTGTAGTAACATTTCCATTCTTGTCTACAAATTCAAATTTGACAGATGTAGGATTCTTTATTGTTACAGATTTTTCATGACCGTAAAAGTCTCCGGTATTCATATGTGCTACATGGGCTTTGGCATTCTCTTCCCACTTTGATAATTTATGTGGATTTTTTCTTGAATAATTTTTTACTGAAAGTGGTGCTCTCCTATCAGAATTCCCCTCTCTCAATACAGGGTTTACTGCACTACCCAACACTTTTGCATATCTGGCCTGTATCTCTTTCTCTTTTTCATCTTTTGGGTTTTCTGGATAGTCTGGAATATTGTACCCCTGTTCTTGCAACTCCTTGATAGCTGCTTTTAGCTGTGGAACAGAAGCACTGATGTTTGGAAGTTTTATTATGTTTGCTTCAGGCTTTTTTGTAAGTTCACCAAGCTCTGCAAGGTAGTCTGGCATTTTTTGGTCTTCCCTTAAATTGTCAGGGAAGTTTGCTATTATTCTACCTGCGAGGGAGATATCTCTTTCCTCAACATTAATGCCGGTATCCTTGAGAAAGGCTTTAATAATTGGTAAAAGTGAATATGTTGCTAATGCAGGTGCTTCATCAATTTTTGTCCATATAATTGTTTGGTTAGTGGTAGACATAACTATCTCCTTATTTTATTTGTTTTTGCTAATTATTTTGTATACAGTATACAAGCATGTAATATATTTATAGAATTTTGTCAAGTGATATTGTTTTGCTTTGTTTTTAATTCAAAACAGTGTTATTGTAAAGATATTTCTATTGAATTGCTTATTTATTTGGATGTTTTTTATCATTTAGATGTAACTAATATATAAGATATATAGTTTTT
>JAIWOA010000158.1 GCA_020217115.1 Calditerrivibrio sp.
GCAGAATTAAATGCAAATGATAGTAAAGAAGCTATCATTATTCTTGCTGAAATAATATCAAAAACTACAGGCATAAATGCAGAGGAGATAGCATCAAAGGTTATAAAAAGGGAAGAGCTTATGCCTACAGGTGTTGGAAATGGAGTTGCAATACCCCACGCAAGATTAAATGGTATAAAAAAACCCATTATTGCTGTTGGGATATCTGAATTTGGAATTGATTTTGGCAGCAGAGATGGAGAATTGGCTCACCTGATATTTTTAATACTGACGCCTGAGAATGATCCATCTATACAATTAGAACTTCTTGCAGATATTGCAAAGACTTTCAAGTTTTTTGATCCACAAAGCATCATTGGAGTCAAAAGCTTAAATGAATTTATATCATTTGTCAGAAATGAACTTCAGTAGATTAAATCACTTTTTATGAAATAATAAATTAATTATCAGTTATTAGTGTTGAGTTTTGAATTATCATATATTTGTTATTGTGAGTAAAAGGAAGCAATCGCGCTTTTGTTTGCTACTTCAGGATATACTACTTCTTATGACAATTCTGGCAATTATCAAGGGGTGCATGGTAACCATTTTTAGGCCACTCTTTATGACATTGGAAACAGTTGTCTCCACAACCATCACCCTGCCCTGATATATTTAAGATAGATACTTTTTTTTCTGTTGGGTTGTGGCATTTGATACAACTTTTTAGTGATAAATGTGTTTCATCGTTTTCTAATTTTGGATGGCATGAGATACAATCACCAGCACAACCAGCATCCACCAATTTAACATTTATAAATAAAATAGATCCCACAAATACTGCTGTACATAATCCAAAAATAGCTGCCCATAATTTGTCAAACATAGATTTTCACCTCTAATTTCCAGCAACCCTTCCTGAAATAGATTATACATATTTTTTAAAAAATTATCCATATTATAAAAATATTTATCTGATAAACTTATAATATTTACACCTTCATTCATTCTGAGACCAAAAACGATATCTTCAATAATCTGATCCTCTAATGCTATGGTCTCCTTTACGATACTATGCTCATTTTTTATAAAAGATAAGATATCCCCTTCATTTGCAAATCTGATCCTATCTTTCCCATCGTATAACATACTGTGGGCAGAAATTCCTATACCTATATACTCCTCCATCTTCCAGTATTTCATATTATGCTTTGAATGGAAGCCAGATTTTGCAAAATTGGATATTTCATATTGATGAAATCCAGAATCTTCAAGAACCCCCTTCACCTCATAAAAAAGGGTTTTCTGATCAACATCTTTAAATTCCTTCATAAAATCTGTATCAAAGGAGTAATTGTATGCAGACACATGATGAATAGGTAATTTTACCAGCTCTTTTAATGTGCTGAGTACTTTATCTTTTTCTATTCTTGGGATATCATACATTAAATCACAATTTATCTGAAATATCCCACAGTTATTAATATATTCGATAACTTTAAAAACATCCTTCGAAGTGTGAATTCTTCCAAGAAATTTCAACACATCATCATCCAGAGATTGAACTCCCAAACTTATCCGTGAAACCCCGTAATCTTTCAGTATGCCGATTTTTCCTTTTGTTAGACTTTCAGGGTTAGCTTCGAAGGAAAATTCCAATGGTGTTATTTTATTTATTTCTGATATCTTTTTCAAAAGCTTTTCAAGGTTATCCTCTGAAATTACAGATGGAGTTCCCCCACCGATGTAAATAGTTTCAAACTGACTATACTCTGACCTATCCAGATCCCTGAATATTGCAGAGATATACTGTTCTGTATAATTTTCAATAGTTTCAGAATAAAAACCGCAATATCTGCATTTATTTTTGCAAAATGGAATATGTATATAAAGTGATGGCATACTACCTCTTTGCTAACACTGTTTCATTCCTTAACATCAAAAAATAAAATCTGCTGGTAGGATCTTCCTTTGTAAGAGAATTCTATTTTAGTATACCATCTTTTGTCGAGAAATATACATTTTGGTACTATAAAATTTTGAGTTAATGCACCATTTGATACCTTTGGTTTATAGACAAAATTCCCCATATCCATTTTCATATTAAATTTTATCACCACATTCTCAACATTTATATACTCACTACCGCTGGAAAATCTGATGTAGATCGTTTGACGAGACATAGCTTTTATAGGTCTTGGGGTGATATTTAGATCCAGAGTTATATCTTCTACTTTTACCTTTGCAGGAGCATTTGTGAGATCTCTCTCAGGGAAATATGGGATCGTAAACCTTTCACCAGCAAAGAGTTCCACATTTAACAATATTATCAATAAGAATATTCTCAAAATAACCATACACCATTAACCATAAAATATTTTAAAACAATAAAATATACCAGTAAAATATAAAATAAGTTGGCTAAGAGTGAATATTTAGACCACCTTACAAAATCTTCACCTATTATTTTATAAATGAAAAATCTTCCAGCACCGAATAAAAAACCGACCAGAAGTATAAAATATATAAAATATCCTATATAATAGTAATCCTTTTGTAATATACAGAAAGGACATCTATGGGAAGGCTCCTGATATATATATGAGGAATGAAATACAATTAATAATACTATGGATATAGCAAAAAATAATACTGATAAAATAGCAAAAACAAACTTTTTATCTCTGAAAATATATGCAACAAAATAGATAAAGAAGTGGGCTACTATCAGTATCTCCCTTCTCATTCCAAGTATTCCGGGGAGTTTCCCATCTTCCGAAAAAAGAGTCCCACAGCATGAGACTATCTTGTTTGGATCGATATAATAAAATACCACAATCTCAAAAATAATCTCACAAAATATAGCCACACAAATAACGATGGTAAAGATAAGCTTAATTTTTGTATACGGTAGAATCGGGTATTTTATATCCACCCGATGCACTACAATCCAGTAAAAAGACAAAAACAATACGAGAATTTTCAGAAATATCAGGCAATAGCTCGGAGTAAAGGCGTTGTGTGACCCAATTGCACACATTGCTCCAGGTATAAACTGGGATATCTGATCCATAATGAAAAAATACTGGAAAAACAGTATAATCTTTACCACAAGGAGTACGTTAATATATCCATTTATCAAATATATTTTCTTTTCTATATTGAACTGCTTTTCATTATACACTGTTTTATCAAACTGCTTTAAAAGTTTTAAAGAAACCATCAGAACAAAAATGAAATATACAAATATGAAAAACTCTACCGTAAAAAATAGTATAATATTAGGGGAGAGAAACATCTAAATTACCACTTTCAAGGGTATAACTTTTTGAAAAACTGTAATTTCTTACCATCTCATCATGGCTCACCAGGATAACTGTTTTACCCATATTGTTAAGAGATAAAAGTGTATCTAAAAGCTCCTTTGAAAGGTTTACATCGAGATTTGCCGTTGGCTCATCTGCCAGAATTATCTCTGGATCATTCACCAGAGCCCTCACCACTGCCAATCTCTGCTTCTCACCTCCAGATAGCTTCCATACAGGGGTAGATAATTTCTCCTCTAACTTAAAGATAGAGGAGAGTTCAGCAATTCTATTCTTCATGTATTGTAAACTTTTACCAGAGGGTAACATGGGCAACATAAGATTGTCAAATCCTGTCATATCCTCCAGCAGATTAAACTGTTGAAAAATAAATCCGATCTTTTCCCTTCTATACTTTGCAGAAAATATTTCTGACAATTTTGTAATATCCTCTCCACTAACAATAATTTTACCTGAGGTCGGCTTATCAAAAGCAGCAAGTAAGTTTAGGAGTGTAGATTTGCCACTACCACTTCTACCTCTTATTAGTATAAAATCACCTTTGTAGATTGTCATATTAAGATCTTCAATTGCGTTTACTATACCAGCTGGAGTATCATACCTTTTTGTCAAATTGGACAATAAAATAATCTCTACCCTATTCATTTCACACCTGTTTCAACAATATCTCGAACAGAACCCTTCCATATTGGAAAGATAGAGGAAAGTATAAAAGGGATCGTTACGAAAAAAAACACCACAATCAACGAAGATACATCGATTACCATAGGGAGTCTATCTGTAATTCTAAGCTCTGAAAACCCCAGCAAAATCCCCTTTAAAACTGGAGCATCTAAGTAAAAAATGTAAACCATCGACATAATAGATGAAATAAAAATAGCAAAGCTCGAAATTATAAAAGCTTCTGTAATTTTTAGCTTTACAATTGCAGCAATGGGCCACCCCATAGCTCTTAGAATTCCGATCTCTCTAACCTCATTCCCAATCCCAACCATCCTATCTATATTTATTATAACAATCATAACAATTGCAAATACTATATTTATCATGAGAAAACCTTTTTCAAAGAAAAAAAGTTTGCTGTAGTTTTTTTTCATATCAATTTTTGTTATTGTATGTAAATAGGGGTATTTACCCTTTATTTTTGCTGCAACAATAGGGATCTCCTGCTTGTTGGGTACCTTTAACACTATATCTGAACAGTAGCCGTCAGGGATACCTATCAAACTTTTAAGTGTATCCCTATGAATAAGAATTGTATCTGCAAATTTAAAACTATCTTCCAAAACCCCTGCAATCTCCAGCTTTACCATCTCACCTTTTAC
>JAIWOA010000159.1 GCA_020217115.1 Calditerrivibrio sp.
TCCTCAATATACTCTTCAAATACTGCTTTAGCCTCTTCAGGATCATCAGAGTCATCAAACCAACCTGGAATTTCAGCAAAGGCTTTTGCAAGACCTATTGCAATCTCTCTCATCGATTTAGTATCAAATACAGGTTTGATAACCTCTTTTCTGGCTACTACTATAGATACTACGCCCCCCTGAGTTTCTGCTGGATCCCATCTCTCAAGGTATGTAGATTCTGGAAGTATGTAGTCTGCATACCATGCTGTATCGGAAAATTGTGTATCTATAGCTACTACAAGGTCCATCTGATTGATCATCTGTAATGTCTTTTTCCTGTTTGGAACAGATTCTACAGGATTTTGTTTATACACAAAAAGACCTTTTACAGGATAGGGTTGACCCCTTAGAATTGCTTCCCTGAAGATTACCCAGCTACCATCACTTTCACTAAGATACGCTGCTTGATCTGTCAAAAGACCATAGTTTTCCCTCGCATAAGGTGGCAAAAGATCTTTGATAAAAAGTCTAACACCTACGTCAATTCTCTCAGTATTCGTTTTCTCATATGTAATAAAGTCAAAATCATGTTTACCTATAGGAATAGGAGCTTTGGACATCAGACCGCCAGGTCTATCCCAACATCCACAGATTGCATTTAAAGTAGCACAAGCCTTTCTAAAATAGGTATCATTTGCATACCATGATGTCCTTCTTCCAGGATACCATACTGAGGCTGGAGCATTTTTTGCAAATTCCCTTGCAAGCCAGTAAATTTCAGAAGCAGGGATTTCACACTCTTTTTCAGCCCACTCAGGAGTATACTGTTTTACATGCTCTGCCAATTCAGCAAAACCTACAGTATATTTTTCTACAAATGCTTTGTCATAAAGATTCTCTGCTATAATTACATTCATCATTGCAAGAACAAGTGCAAGATCTGTTCCTGGCTTTATAGGATACCATTTATCAGCAATAGCTACTGTTTTTGTAGCCCTTGGATCTATGTATATAAGAGTCTGATCTCTATGTTTTTTTGCAATATCACATGTGTCAGGAGTGTAAATAGCTTCGGCTCTATTAGCTCCAGACATTATTATAAATTTTGAATTAGCAACATCAGCATCAGGATATGTACCAAATACTGAAGAAAAACCCTGTATTACTGAAGAAAGGCAAAGTGTGGGGTGTCTAACGGTATTGACAGATCCCACCATACCTGCAACATGTTTAAAAAATGCCTCTTGAAAACCTTCAGTAGAAGCAAAAGCTATTGAAGACCTATTGTCATACTTTTTAATTATCTCAGAAGTTTTCTGTGCAATTTCTTTAAAAGCCTCTTCCCAGGATATCTCTTTCCACTGACCTTCACCACGAGCTCCTACCCTCTTTAAAGGTTTTTTAGGTCTATCAGGATCATATGGAAATTTAGCACCAGCATTACCTCTGGCACAAAGCATTGCCCTTGATTTAAAAAATTTAGGATTTGGATTCAATTTCCTTATTACGCCATTATTTACCTCTGCAACCAAACCACATTTGTTTACACATACTTCGCAGGAACTAAATACAAACTCTCTCCCAACTTTACCCTGGGGTACACCTTCTTTTGAAGCAACAGCTTTTAGAGAAGAAAGATTGGAAGCTAAAACAGCAGTAGCCATAGCCCCGCCACTGTAAGCAAGGAATCTTCTCCTTGTTAATTTTGTTTTAAAAGACATTATATGCCTCCTTTTATATATAAATTCACCCCGCAACAAATTTTTCAAGTTGTATGCAAAATACAATTTATCAGAATCTATGTCAATAATTTTTTTTTCATTTTTAATAATGATTTTTATTTTATTTTATATAAAGTTAGTATAATATGAAAAACTTTTTATATGATTTATTTTTAAGATAAATTAAGTGTTAAGGTAAGTATATAATAATAATGATATATTTAAATATAACATTATTTAGAAATAAAATTGTTGTGTTGCAAAAAAATATTATGGTTCATATCCCATTTAGTTGCAAAGAGAAAGCACTTTTTATGATTAAAGAGAAATATTCAACATCATGGAAACCGTAAGCCTTACGCTTGATAACCTTAATCTTGTTATTTATCCTTTCCATGCGGCTTGTATGAATAGGAAACCTGCAATGGTTAATAATGCCGTAGGCATATTTTTAAGGGTTTTGGCAAAAGCCATAACAGGTCTGAGTTTACTCTGCTGTGCAGAGAACACCAGTAATCAAGAAATTTCTCAGCGCATCTGGCATATTTATAATGCCAGAGCTTTTTCAGATAGTCTTTAAGGTCTTCAATGACTATTCCACAGTGAGAACATCTTATCTTTCTATAGGAGTATTGTATAAAAGTCTTTGCATCAAAAATGTTAAGGTTCCTAACAATCCTTTCGTGATAAGAATGAATGCTATCAGAAGGATCATTACAGCTATGGCATACGTGTGGGTGTATCTCTTGTCAGGTTCTACCTTAATAGATACCGTTTTAGACTGAATATCCACCTTCTGGTTAATTGCTTTCACTTTACTAAATTTGAAAAATGCTTTAATGTTTATATCGGACATTGCAAAACCTCCGCTGAAAGAGTTTTTGGGTTAAAACTACTTTATCCAGCGAGCTTTGTAATGTCCACTATTTTATTTAATCATTTGCAACTATTTTGGAGATGAACCAAAAATACTAACATCCCTGACTTTACAACTGTAGATAAATAACCCAATACCCTAACCTTTTTGTTTTCCCAATAAGGCCTAGCTAACTCAATAAAATTGCTAAATCATCACCTTAATAACAATTATAGCATAAAAATATTTTTTTTCTAAAAAAATTTTCATTATCCCTTGCTTTGAAACATTATCTTTTTTATTTCAAATACTTTCTCTTTAACATCTGAAATTAATGGTATAAAAATTTTTTATATTGTATTTTCAGATTGAAAGTAATATAATCGTTCTACAGGAGAGATACGTTGGAAAACTTTTACGTTGGTAGACAACCTATACTTGATAAAAATGGATCGATTTTTGCCTATGAGCTTCTGTTCAGGGATAGTGGGTCAAATGTTGCCAATTTTAAAGATGCAAAGTATGCCATTTCAAAAACAATAGTAAATTTAATAGATAAATTTGGCATAGAACAGATACTTGGAAGAGCTCAAGGTTTTTTAAATGTAAATGAAGATTTTATATTCAATGAGTTTATAGAATCGATGGATAAAAAAAGATTCGTATTTGAAATCCTCGAAAACTGTAAAATCAACAATGAATTAGTCAAAAGAATTGAAGAATTAAAAAATAAAGGTTACAGATTCGCCCTTGATGACCTTGTTTTTACAGAAGAGTATATGAGTAATTTTAAGCCTTTACTAAATATCGTCGATATCATAAAGGTTGACATAAGAGACAACACAAAATATGAACTGATAAAAAAAACAAGGATGATAAAAAATCCAAAAATTAAACTCCTTGCAGAGAAAGTTGAAACCTATGATGAATTTATCTTCACCAGGGATCTCGGATATGAACTATTTCAAGGGTACTACTTTGAAAAACCAACTATACTGATAAAAGAGGGTTATTCATCTAATAGAACAGTTATATTTAAGATCATAAGCGGAATAAATAAAAATGAAAAAACCCAAACAATAGCAAGTTATTTTGAAATGGATCCAAATCTTACAATGAGTCTCTTGAAATTCATAAATTCTGCAGCATTCTATTTCAGACAAAGAATCAATTCCATTGTTCAGGCAATAAATCTAATAGGGATAGTAAAACTACAAAACTGGCTTTTAATGATGAGTTATGCAGAAGGTGAATCACCCTCCACATCCCCACTTTTTCAAACATCCATATTGAGGGGGAAAATACTGGAATATATATTAGAGAAGATTGCAAATGACAAACAGCTTATAGACAAAGGTTTCCTTACAGGGATCCTGTCACTTTCTGACGTCATATATAAAACAAAATTAGAGAATATTGTAAAAGAGCTAAACCTCGATAATGATATAACCTCAGCCATACTCAATAGAGAAGGTATACTTGGAAATATTTTAACCCTTATAGAATATGATGAAAAGAACAAGATCGAAGCATTTATAGACAAAATGATAGAACTAAAGATTTCTGAAGAGCTATTTAACGATGCCAAATTGTCAAGTATTATATGGCTAAATACACTATTAAAAAGTCTTTAAAAATATATCTTTTTGTAAATAGCAAACTGCTTTGCCACTCTCCCATTTCTTCCACCCCTATTCATTGCAAAATTCTCAGCATCCTTATCCCAGCCATCATATAAATCCAATCCATATTTAAACAGGTAATTTTTTACAATATTAAGGTAATCATCTTTACCCATTGGATAAAAGCCTACCACAAGACCAAATCTTGAATAAAGAGAGGTGGATTCATTAATATCGTCACGGCTATAAATATCATCCGTATCGGAAGCATGCTCGAAAATCAGATGCCTTCTATTGGATGTTGCAACAATCATTACATTGTGAGGTTGTTCAAAGATTCCACCTTCAAGTATAGATTTGAAGCTTCTATACCTTTCGTCATCATAATTAAAGGAGATATCATCAAAAAGAAT
>JAIWOA010000160.1 GCA_020217115.1 Calditerrivibrio sp.
TATTTTTTCTACCTGAAGCCCATACAGATTTTGTATTTGCAATTATAGGGGAAGAGTCTGGTATTATCGGGCTTTCACTACTGATATTGTTAATCTGTTATTTTTTCTTTCTAATATACAGAATAGCCATGAGGCATCATGATAAATATAAAAGATTTTTGACACTGGGATTTGCATTTCTCTTTATCATACAAGCTTTGATACATATTGGAGTGACAATAGGTATACTACCTACAAAGGGGATAACGTTACCTTTTATAAGTTATGGTGGATCTGCTCTTATATGTCAGATGTTTATTGTCGGAATCATACTTAGAAGTTCGGAGGAAAGTAGATGAGGGTAATCATAGCTGGTGGTGGAACTGGAGGACATCTTTATCCAGGTGTAGCTATAGCAGAAAAGTTGTCTAAACTTTCCATAGAACCTCTATTTATAGTTTCAAATAGGGGGATAGAGAGAAATATACTGACACCACTTGGATATAAATTTATAGAACAGAAGGAGTCTCCACTGAAATCGGTTTCTTTTTTGAGAAAGATTGAAAGTGTGCAAAATATTTTAGGAAATATAGTATCTTCTATAAAGATAATTAAAAAAGATGATATTGTTGTTCTTTTAGGAGGATTTGCATCTTTCAGCGCTGGTGTAGCAGCGATAATAAGAAGGAATCCCATATTTATACATGAACAGAATTCTGTTATGGGATTGAGTAATAGGATATTTTCTAAAGTTGCAAGGAAAATATTTTTAAGCTTTGAAAATAGTTGTAAAAGTAAGAAAGCTGTTTTCGTTGGAAATCCTGTAAGGAGTGTTTTTAGAAATCTGGATCCAAAATCATCACCAGATAAACGAATTTTGCTTACAGGGGGAAGTCAGGGTAGTAGATTCCTTAATAATCTATTTGTACCAATTGCTCAGGAACTTATAAATGATGGATATTCTATAATTCATCAGACTGGGGAAAAATTGTATGATGAAGTTATTAATGACTATGATAAATATGGGATAAAAAGTGGTAATCTCATTGTAAAGAGGTATATAGATGATATGGGTGAAGCCATTAAGTGGGCAGATCTTGTTATATCAAGGGCTGGTGCTGGTTCTATATATGAAATAATGTATTCAAAAAGGTATGGTATTTTTATCCCCTTTGCTGGAGCCACAGATAACCATCAGGAGATCAATGCAAAACTTCCGGTGGAAAAGGGTATAGGCGTTTCCATAAAAGAGAAGATTGCTACTCCTGAGGTTTTGTTGGGTGAAATAAAAAGATTTTATAACGATTTTGATATTATAAATAAGAGGTTTCAAGATATAAAATTTATGGATAGTGCTGAAATTATGATAAAAGAGATGGGGTTTGCAAATGTTTAGAAAGATTAAGCGGATACATTTTGTCGGTATTGGTGGGATAGGTATGAGTGGAATTGCGGAGATACTACACAACCTCGGTTATATCATTACAGGTTCAGATATCTCTGAAAATAGCAATGTTTTGAGGCTCAAGGATTTAGGAATTAATATACATATAGGTCATTCTGCGGATAATGTAAAAAATGTAGACCTGTTAGTCTATTCTTCTGCCGTTAGAGAGGATAATCCTGAGCTTGTCTATGCCCATGAAAATTATATCCCTGTTATCAAAAGGGGTGAGATGCTTGCAGAGCTTATGAGGATGAAATATTCTGTAGTTGTGGCTGGCAGCCATGGAAAGACAACTACTTCATCTATGATTGCAGAGATATTCAATCTGGCAAATCTTCAACCCACTGTTGTCATAGGTGGAAGGCTTAATAGAAGTGAAAATAATGCCATGGTTGGTAAAAGCGAGATTATGATTTCTGAGGCTGATGAAAGCGATAGATCGTTTTTGATGCTTTTTCCAACTGTTAATGTAATTACAAATATCGACTATGAACATATGGACAGTTATTCAGATTTTGAGGATGTAAAAAATTGTTTTGCAGAATTTGCAAATAAGGTACCTTTTTATGGTACGAATATAATATGTCTTGATGATTCAAATGTAGCTGACATAATACCTATGATAAATAAAAAGTTTATTACATATGGTTTTAGTGCAAGAGCTGATATAAGGGCTTCAGATATTATAAAAAGGGGTTTTGGGAGTAGCTACAACCTCATAATTGATGGCAAATCATATGGAAGGGTAGAACTTTCAGTTCCTGGTGAGCACAACGTACTCAACTCCCTTGGTGCTATAGGTGCTGCAATGGAATTTGATATAGAATTTGATGTAATAAAGAGGGGTTTGAGAGAATTTAGTGGTGTTCAAAGAAGAATGACTGTTAGATTTGATTCAAAAGATATAAAAGTTATTGATGATTATGGACATCATCCAACAGAAATTGCAGCAACTCTTAGAGCTTTGAGGGATGCTTTTAGTGATTACAGAGTTGTTGTAATATTTCAGCCACACAGGTATAGCAGGACAAAACTTTTAATGAAGGAATTTTCAAAGTCATTTTTTGATGCTGATACGTTATTTATCACTGATATATATGCAGCCAGTGAAAAACCGATTGAGGGTGTGAGTTCTGAAGTCTTGATTGGAGAGATCAAAAAGAGAGGATTCAAAGATGTTCATTATTTAGGGACACCTTCTGATTTTATTTCAATTGTTGATAATTTTATCGGGCAGAAGACCGTTTTTCTTACCCTTGGTGCTGGTAATATAACAAATTTATCCAGGGAATTGTCTTCATATTTAGAGGGTAAAGATGCTAAAAGATAAAATAGCTGTTTTATATGGTGGTCTTTCAAGTGAAAGGGAAGTTTCTTTAAAGACAGGTAAAGGGATCTATGATGCACTTATCAGGAAAGGTTATAAAAATACTGTTTTGATAGATGTTGACTGGAGTATTGCTGGAAAGCTTCTTAATGAAAAACCAGATTTTTGTTATATCGCTTTACATGGTAGGTACGGTGAAGATGGTACAATACAGGGTTTACTTGAAATGATGAGGATACCTTACAATGGTTCCGGTGTATCTGCCAGTGCTGTTGCATTCGATAAAATACTTAGCAAATCTATCTTTGAATTCAACGACATCCCAACTCCAAATTATTTTATTTTAGGAAATGAAGAACATTCACCTTTTTATCCCTGCGTTGTCAAACCTGCACGTGAGGGTTCTACTATTGGGATAACAATTGTTGAAAGGGATGAGGAGTTTAAAGAGGCTGTAAATATTGCAAAAAGGTATGACAGTAAGGTACTTGTTGAAAAGTTTGTTTCTGGTAAAGAGCTTACAATATCGATAATTGATGATCTTATTCTGCCCCCTATCTGGATAAGACCAGTAAAGGGTTTTTACGACTATGAATCAAAGTATACAAAGGGTATGACAGAATATATCTTTGAGACAGAACTTTCAGAGGAACAAAATAGTTATATAAAGCTTATCGCTAAACAGGCGTATGACTCTGTGGGATGTTTTTCTGCTGCCAGAATAGATATGATCTTTGACGGAGAAGATGCATATGTTTTGGAGGTCAATACCTTGCCCGGGATGACAGAGACGAGTCTTCTTCCAAATGCAGCCAGAAAATATGGAATAAGCTATGAAGATCTTGTTGATATGATAGTTAAAAAATGTAAGGTTAGATATGAGTGAATATGTAAAAGTTTTTTTAAGGATGTTGACAATGCTTGCTGCTATGTCAATAATATTTACATTATTTTATAGTATAAATCTTTTTACCAAATCTAAATTTTTTGTTAATAGTGAAGTATTATTCTCTGGTATTCAAAACAGTAATCCCAAAAATATTAATGAATCTATTTCTCAATTCAAGAATAGAAATATGATGGGTAGATATGAAGTTGGAGATTCTATTCTTAATGATCCATGGATTAAAATGGCTTATCTGAAAAAATTGTATCCCAACAAGATTAAATTGGTTGTACAGGAAAGGGGAACAATTATGAAGTTATCAAGTCAAAAAAGATGCTATTTTTACTCCATTGAAGGGGATCTTTTAACAGCTGACTGTTCCGATGTAAAAATTTTTGACTATAGCAGTATGGATAAGGATAGATTGTATATAACTGCAAGGATATTGATGAATACTAAAGACCTAAATTATGATCGTATTGATCTGTATAAGTCCCATATATCAGTTTCTTTAAAGGGATATAGAATGCTTTTACCCTATGATTTTGAGGTTTTTAGAAAAAATGTGAATTATGCCAGAGCTATTTCAACAATGTATAAGTCTATTAACTATATTGACATAAGAGTACCGAGAAAAATTTATGTAAACGGAGTAAAAAATGAGACCTGATAGCATTTATGTAGGATTAGATATTGGCACGACTAAAACTTGTGCCACA
This sequence comes from Calditerrivibrio sp., assembly GCA_020217115.1. GTDB lineage: Bacteria > Chrysiogenota > Deferribacteres > Deferribacterales > Calditerrivibrionaceae > Calditerrivibrio. The sequence goes on from JAIWOA010000160.1 coordinate 4,359, forward strand.
GTTGTGAGAAAGACAGAAAACAACGATATCGAAATTATTGGGGTTGGTCTTGCGCCAAGCACAGGTATTAGAAAAGGTGTGGTAATAAATATTGATGCCACGGTAAACTCTATCAGGGATGCTGTTTCAAATGCAGAGAGGATGGCTGGAGTAAGTATAAGGAATGTTACTGTAGGTATTGCTGGAGGACATATAAAAAGCTTTAATTC
>JAIWOA010000054.1 GCA_020217115.1 Calditerrivibrio sp.
AAAACTACCAAAACAGGTGTGGCAATGAGAGCTGTGGCAAGCGATCAGCAAGCAGCACTCTCAATGGGGATAGATGTAAGGAAGATATTTGCACTCTCCTGGGCCATTGCAGCTATAGTATCTACTGTGGGGGGTGTATTGATAGGGAATATAAATGGAATCAATACAAGTTTGTCTCAATTTGGCTTAAAGGTTTTCCCTGTCGTTATACTTGGTGGATTGGATAGTATTTTAGGTGCAATAATCGGAGGTTTAATTATAGGTGTATTAGAAAATATTGTGGGTGCCTATATAGATCCCCTTGTGGGTGGAGGAGCAAAAGAGGTTTTCCCTTTTATTGCTATGATAATTATACTACTGCTTAAACCCTATGGTTTATTTGGTACTGTCAAGGTGGAGAAGGTATGAATTACATTAATTGTGGAAATTTTAAGACAACCTACGAAAAAGATGCTGCAATATATAAGACAACATTTTCAAGGATATCAATCTACAGTTTCTTGTTATCATTATTTATATTGCCATTTTTTCTAAATACTTACCTTTTGTACATAATGAATATGATATTTATCTCAGCTATAGGTGCAGTTGGTCTTAATATCCTTACAGGTTTTACAGGGCTTATATCCCTTGGACATGGTGCTTTCATAGGGGTTGGAGCATTTTCTGCAGGTTACCTGATTTCAAATTATGGACTAAACTTCTTCGTTGTTATGCCATTAGCTGCTTTATTAACATCGGCAGTAGGTGTTATTTTCGGGTTACCATCTTTGAGGTTGAAAGATCTTTACCTTTCCATAGCAACCCTTGCTGCCCAATTTATTCTTGAATTTGTATTTATAAGATGGGAGAAAGTCACCGGTGGGGTAAATGGACTTTCTGTTACGCCACCCTCATTTTTTGGAATTGAAATAAATAACGATTTTAGGTTTTACTTTTTTGCTCTAATATATGCCATCATAATGATCACAGCAGCAAAAAATATTATCAGAATGAAAATAGGAAGAGCATTTATTAGTGTGAGGGACAATTATATCGCTGCTGAAACTATGGGGGTAGATGTTTTTAAGTACAAATTACTATCCTTTGCAATCAGCTCTTTTTATGCTGGAGTTACAGGGGCATTGTGGGCATATTATGTACAATTTATTACTCCAGAACACTTTACAATATCAGTTTCAATTCAGTATCTTTCTATGATTATTATAGGTGGGTTGGGATCTATATTGGGTAGTATTTTTGGCACAATATTTATGGTTGTTTTACCGGAGGCTTTGAGACATTTAGTTGGTCTATTCTCAGATATTTTACCTATGTTAAGTCAGATATTCCCTGCTATAAGAGAAGCTTTTTATGGGCTTGTAATTATTCTTTTTCTACTGTTTGAACCTGAAGGATTGGCAAGAAGATGGAATTTGATAAAAGCCTATTGGAAACTCTGGCCTTTTTCGTATTAGTTATATGTGGAAAACTGTTTTTTAGTTTTCTATACACAATAAAACAGGAGGATTGTTTATGAAAAAATTATTATTAGTAACAATGATGTTATTTGCTGTCACAGTTTTTGCTGCAGACACCATTAAAATTGGGGCATTGGTTGACCTATCTGGGGGTACAGCTGATGTTGGTAAACCATACGCAGATGGCATAAAGGACTGTGTAAGGTGGTTTAATGAAAATGGTGGTATAAATGGGAAACAGATAGATCTCATAGCTGTAGATTACGGTTATAAAATTCCAAATGCCCTTGCAACATACAAAGAATTTAAGATGAAGGGTGTAGTGGCTATTCATGGATGGGGTACAGGTGATACTGAGGCACTTACAAAATTTGTTGCACAGGACAAAATACCATATGTTTCAGCTTCATATTCAGAACATTTAGCTGATGGAGATAAAACTCCCTATAATTTTTTTGTTGGGGCATCCTACTCCGATCAAACAGAAGCAGCAATTAAATTTATAAAGGATAACAAAGGTAAAAGTGTTGCATTTATTTATAACGATACAGGGTTTGGCAGGTCACCTTTTTTCCCAGATGGAGAGAATGCTGCTAAGAAGCTTGGAGTAGCACTTGTAGACAAGCAGGTGGTAGATCTCAAAGCCCTTGACGCAACTGCTCAGATGCTGAATCTTAAAAAATCTGGAGCTGAGTACGCTATAGTTCAAGAAACATATATGGCAACTTCAACTATACTTAAAGATGCCAAAAAAAATGGTCTTACTACCAAATTTATAGGTCTTAACTGGACATTTGACAAACCACTTATGAAATTAGCTGGTGATGCTGCTGATGGGTTTTATGGTGTAAGCCCCTTTGCATTTTGGGATGAAACAAATGTTGAAGGTATAAAACTTATCAGAGAAATAAATAAAAAGTATCATCCAGAAGTTAAAGAAAGGGAAATAAACTATATTCAAGGTTTCTCCTCTATGTACGTTTTGTTAAGTGCAATAAAAAATGTAAAGGGTGAGGTAACAGGTGAAGCAATTAAAAATAGCCTTGAATCTATGAAAAATTTTAATACGATGGGGTTAACTCCACCAGTTACATTCACAAAGTCTGTTCATAAAGGTGTAAAAGCTGCAAAGGTTTACAAGATGGAAAAGGGTGAAATTAAACCTGTTACAGGTGTAATTACCCTTGAATAATACAGAGGGGGTTATTCCCCTCTTTTAAGGATTACAGATGTTATCGATAAAAAATATAGAAGTTGTCTATAATGATGTGATACTTGTTTTAAAGGGGCTTTCTTTAGAGGTAAAGCAGGGGAATGTAGTTTGTTTGCTTGGTTCTAACGGTGCAGGTAAAACCACCACACTAAAGGCTGTATCAGGACTTCTCCGTCCAGATAATGGTGATATCACTGATGGAGAAATTAGATTTATGGGGGAAAGAATAGACAAAAAAGATGCTGCTGAGATTGTAAAATCAGGGGTATTTCAGGTCATGGAGGGGAGAAGAGTTTTTAAGGATCTCACCGTTGAAGAGAATCTCATAGCAGGTGGCTATACCAGAACTAAAGTAGAGATTTCAGAGGGTATTGAGAAGGCTTATACATATTTCCCCAGACTAAAGGAGAGGAGAAAACAGCTTGCAGGTTATATGAGTGGTGGTGAGCAACAGATGCTTGCCATAGGTAGAGCCTTGATGGCAAGGCCTAAACTGATTTTAATGGATGAACCTTCGTTGGGTTTAAGTCCACTTTTAGTAAAAGAGATTTTTAAAATAATACGACAGCTTAATGAGAAGGAACAAACCTCTATTTTACTTGTGGAACAAAATGCAAATATGGCACTTTCTGTTTCCCATTATGGCTACATTATGGAAAATGGTAGAATAGTTTTAGAAGGGGACAGAGATTATCTCCTTTCAAATGAAGATGTCAAGGAGTTTTATCTCGGAATATCTTCAGACAAAAAAACATTCAGGGATGTTAAGCATTACAGGAGAAGAAAAAGATGGCTTTCGTAGGTAATTTTGAAAAAGTGTTGGGACTTTTAAAAAATATTTATGATAATAATAGATTCTTATACGAATTTTTATATAAAAAAGGGATAGATATCTTAAATATAAATAGCTATGATGATTTTCTAAAGGTTCCCTTATTAAGAAAATCAGATTTATCAAAGATGCAAATAGAGTTACCCCCTTTTGCAGGTTTTGTATATAGTAAACCGGTAAAGATATTTCAATCACCTGGTCCTATAAATAATGTAAAATTAGAAGATTATGAACAATATAGATTTTATAAAGCTTTACAATCTGCAGGATTTAATTCTGATGATATAGTTGTAAACAGTTTTGGTTATACAGTATCTCCAGCTGGAGATATGTTTGATGAAGCATGTAGATATTTAAATATTCCTGTTTTCCCTCTTGGGCCAACCCCTTCTGAAAAGGCAGCTGAGATAGTTGACACATTTTCTGCAACCGCATTCATAGGGACAAAAACTTTTCTTATAAAAACTGCTGAGTTATGTAAGAAGAAAACCCTTAGAAAAGCATACCTTATAGCTGAAAAGATGAGTGAAGATGATAGGAAAAAGATAAAAGATCTTTTTGGTATAGATGCATTTCAGGGATATGGGACTGCTGAGGTTGGTTTGATTGCAACGGAAGGGTTAGGTTTTTCCCACATGAAAATTGATACTGAAAAAATATTTATTGAACATCTTGATCCCAATAATTGTAATCCCACTGATCTTGAGGATTATGGAGAGGCAGTTGTTACATTTATTGATCATCGTCTACCTTTTATAAGGCTTGCCACAGGGGATCTTGTGTCATACGAGGGGAGCTTTTTAACAGGAGTTTATGGGAGAGTCGATAGCTCTGTTAAAGTAAAAGGGGTTTTCATACATTACTGGGATTTTGAAAATTTTTGCAATGAAAATGATATGAAATGTAAAATGAAAATTGAACATTCCGATAAAAATGATATAATCAATATAGAAATATCCAGAGGAGTAGATAATTTTGAAGGTAAATTCAAAAAAAGATTTGGATTGACGGTCAACAATGTTTCCATTGTAAGCAATCTGGATAAGAATGAAGTATCTGATTTGAGAAATTGGAAGAATTAGTATTTTGTAAAGGAGGATAGCATGTTGATTAAGGATTGGATGACAAAGGATGTCATCACAATAGATTCAAAGGATACAATGCTGGATGCATTACATATAATGAAAGAACATAAGATCAGGAGACTTCCTGTTGTCCACAAAGGGAAGTTACTTGGTATTGTTACGGAAAAAGATATTAAAACATATTCCCCCTCAAAGGCGAGCACCCTTGATATATATGAGATGCATAACGTATTAGCTGAAACAAATGTTGAAGATGTTATGACAAAAAATGTCATCACTGTATCCCCAGATGATCCCATTGAAAAAGCTGCATTGATTCTGAGGGACAAAAGAATTGGTGGTTTGCCAGTTGTTGATGCAAACAAAAATCTTTTAGGTCTTATTACTGCCATAGATGTATTTGATCTGTTTGTTGAGGCTATGGGGATGCGCATACCTGGTGCCAGAATAAGTATAGTGCTTGATGACAGACCGGGGGCAATAGCTGAAATGGCAAGGATCATCAAAAATCAAAATCTAAATATTGTAAGTCTTGCTACTTTTTTTATGAAGGATCAGGCTAAAAGGGATGTCGTTATAAGAGTTAGCGGTGAAGTTGAGGCGATAGAAAAAGCTTTAGATGAACTTAAAAATGCAAACTTTAATATCGGAAATTTTACCTATATGTCAGGTAAAACAGGAGAATAGGTTTTTTCCCTATTCTCCAACTGTATAATAAGTTAACCTTCTAACACCTTCATTCCAAAATCTCTTCCCCACTCGTAAGCCTTTGATAACTCATTAGCTGATGGAGTCATTTGAACTTTTAACGTTTCAAGGGGAAGTTTCATCCTCATCGTTCCCAATATATCTTCACACATCTTTATCCCCTCTCCACTCCAGCCGTAGGATCCAAAAACTCCAGCTTTTCTATTGGATACATTGAGTACTACAAGGTGTGAAAATATATCAAATATCGGTTTAGGTGCCTTTGCGTTTATGGTTGCTGTACCAAGTAGCAAACCATGGGATATCTCTATCTCATCAATAATATCATCGATTCTCCCTTCAGCTGCATCAAAAACTTTGACTATTACTCCAGTATCTTCGATACCATCTTTTATCCTATCTGCAAGCATTTTTGTATTTCCATAGGCTGTTGCATATACCATTGTGATCTGTCTTGTAGGGTTATTAAGATAGTATCTTGAAGCTTGTTTTCTATAAAAATCTAAGTAAAAGTCGATATCTTCCCTCAGTATAGGACCATGTGATGGACATATCATGGATATCTTTAAATTTTCGATCTTTTTAAGTGCATTGATTATATGTTCTTTATATGGTCTCATTATTGAATTATAGTAGAAAAAAAAGGCAGACTTTGCTTTTTCCTTATCAACCAATTCATCATTAAATATCTTGCCTATCTCTGTTGGGCAGTAGTGAGCACCTAAAAAGTCGCAAGGAAAGAGTATTTGATCCTCTTCAAGATAGGTAAACATTGTGTCTGGCCAATGCAAAAAAGGTGTATGGAAAAATCGCAGGGTTTTACCCCCTAAATCTATCTGATCGCCATCTCCCACTGCTCTACCATTAAAGGCAGTATTTACAATATTCTGGACAAAAACCTTCGCAGTTTTAGAGTATATAACTTCGATATTTTTATTTAACTCCAAAATTTTTGGAAGAGCACCAGAATGATCTGGTTCATTATGATTAAGTATTATATAGTCTATTTTGTTAATTGGCATAATAGACTCAACTGTTTTTACATAATCTTCAGCAAAAATACCCTTGTTAGCCTCAATTAATGCTGTTTTGTCCTTCCCCTTTACAATATAACTATTGTAGGTTGTTCCATGTTCTGTAGGTATTACAATATCAAAAACTTCCAGGTGGGAATCGTAAATACCAACCCAATAGATATCTTCCTTTATTTTGATACCTTTCATTATTCCTCCATAAAAATAATAAACTGATTATTCTACAAAAATAATCAGCTTATTTTAATTAATCACAGGGCTCAAAGCTATCCTTTGGTGCTCCACATTCTGGACATACCCAATCCTCTGGTACATTCTCCCACTTGGTTCCTGCTGCAACGTCATTTTCTGGATCTCCTAAAGAAGGATCATAGATATAACCACAAATTGTACAAACATATTTCTGCATTTTAGCCTCCTATTTTTAAGTTACTAACTTAAAATATATCTAAATTAGTTTTTGTCAAATGTTTTTTGGTTCAGAAACTTTTACTTTTATCTTTCTGATAAGTCTCTTTTTTATCTCATCGACAATGTTGCTATAGCTTGTATTTCTGTCAATGGGTATTTGTCCCCCAGCTGATTTCATATGTCCACCACCTGTTCCAATACCCTTAACAATACTTAGCGCAATCATTCCAACTTTTCTTTTTGTTTGTTTGCATCTAAGGGAAAAAAATGCCATATTATCTACCTTACCAATGACAAATGCCCATTTTATATCCCTCATTCTCAGAAAAAAATCGGAAGTTTCTGCTATGAGATCTGCATTTCTCACTTCGTTCAGATTGCAGAAGATTAGACTTTCATATATCTGGGAGTTGTCAAGGGCAGATTTTATATTTTTAAAATAATATTTTGGTAGCTCTGGAGTCTCTATTTTAGAGAGTTTCCTCAGGGAAATATGTGGCAAAACCTGACTCATCATAGTAAGGTCTATCCTGTTGTTATGCCTACCCGCTCCGACAGTATCTGTTCTGATTCCATAGAAAAGTGCAGTTGCAGTATTCTGATCAAATTCCAATGAAAGACTCTTGTAATACTCAACAATAATAGAGCTTGTACTGCCGTAATCCTGACGAACATCATAGACCTTTGCAAGCTTTGTATGTTCCCTAAAATTGTGATGATCTATAACGATATCAGGAAAAAAACCTTTTGGAATGTATACATTGCCAGCAGTTGGCTGGGTATCAACAACTATAAGTCCATCATATCTGGAAAAATCGAGCATAGTAGATGGGTAGAGTTCTATATTGCATTGTTTTACAAGTTCACGATTTTCTGCTCTACCTATTATACCATGATAGGCTATGGTACATCTTTTTTGTAATAATCTGCATAACAAATTTTTCAAACCAAAGGCTGACGCTATAGTATCAGGATCCGGGTTATTATGGGTTAGAATCAATATTTTTCTTTTTGCCTTTATCGTATCAATAATATTCTTAATCATAGACTATTTATATTCAATATAAATTGAATTCTCCTCTAATGTAGTATCATGGTTTACACCTTTTAGAATCTCATCAATAACTTTTTTTATTGTTTCCGCATCTGATTTTGTATTAAGTTCAAATTCAGCCTTTCCTGTAACAAAAGATTTAACTTTCACTGTTGTAAAGAAACCTTTTGATCTGAGAGTATCCATGACATTCATAACATTATTAAAGGATTTAAATTCTATAAAAATTAGATCTATTTTATTTTCAGGTTTTTCTGCTAAAGGGTTGGAGGAAACGTTCATAAAATTTGTAGTGATATATTTCATTGTTGTTTGTAGATCTGTTTTATAGGTTTCAATAACTGACAGTTCATTTATTTTAGCAAGGGTACCCTCTGCCTTTATTGTGGGGAAGCTATCTTTTTTTGAGTAGAAGTATGATTCTGTAAGCAGCTTGTTACCATTTTTCCCCTTTTCTACTCTAACGTTAATATATATCAGATATCTTGCCTTTAAAAGGTTGAATGTAGCGAGTGCTTTATCGGATGAACCTGTAGAATCTATATTTACGATAAAATCTTCCTGATACCTCGTGGACATCCCTATCTCTTCAAGATAATTTTTTGTTACATCATAAAGCTTCTGTTTGAAATCTGATAAGAACTTATCTAAGTTTATAAAATACACAAAGGTATTAGGATTGCTTTTTCTCTCTACATTAGGAGATGCAGATTCATCAAAGGTAACTTCTACTGTGTAATAGACTGAGTACTGTTTGACACCCCTTTCAAGAATTCTAAATTTTTTTACCAATTTTAAAAAATCTTTATTCACATTTTCAGCCATATCGGGGCTGACTTCTTCATAATAATTTGTTATAGCGTTTAATATCGCATTTGATAGGGCAATTTTTTCTGCAACTTTTACTCCAGATTCAGAGATAACTGAATAACCTGTCCCCGTAGAAACAGCTGAAAAAATAACATTGGGGATAAAAAGCAAAAGGAAAACCAACAAAAGTTTACGCATTCAGCATCCTTTTTAGTGTTTTTTCAACACCATATTCGATAGTTGTATAGTTTTTCCACCCAGTACTTTTATAAACATTATTTGAAGAAATACAACAATTTTTCTGTATCTTATTTTTAAATATAAAAATATCTCCACTTCTTAGATCTCCTGTGATATTTTGGTAGGTATCTATTACAATATTTATAAAGTCAGAAATTGTTATATTTACCCCCCCTATGTTAAAAATATTAAATGAAGCTTTAAAGGGGATAAATGATTCAAGACCTATAATAAGATCTTCATAAAATATGGCATTTATAATCGATTTTGGTGAGAAATTTATTTCCAGAGATCTATTCTGAATTACAGCATTTATAATATTCATCAGAAGGTGATCCCCCTTCATCCCATCCCCAAAAATGGATGGTAATCTCAATATCACAATAGGGAGCCCAAAATTATAATGCAAAGATCTTAATAGCATTTCAACGGACAATTTTATCGTTGCATTTCTGCTAATGGGGCTTAGAGGAGAATCTTCACTGAACGGTTTTTCAGTATCTGAAAAACCGTAGACGTAACATGAACTCAAGTATATAAGCTTTTTTTCACTACTTTTACTCAATATATATTCTATTGCTATATTCATAGCTCCAAGCATATTGTTTTCATAATATTCTAAACCCTCCTTAGAAATATCAAACAATAAACTTTCAAAAGCTGTTGTATAAGCTACATCTATTCCATGTATATCTGAAAAATGACTGAGAGAGCTATGGTTAATTAAAAAAATCTCTCTTACCAGTTTTTTATCTAAAACATTCCCTTTAATGTAATAGTAGTTGTTATATTTAAGAATGGAATCTTTATTTTCCCTATATTTCTCATCCTGTTCGTTATCAATACCTATTACGTTATACATAGGGAAATTGTTGACTAAAACTTTACTCAAATTATATCCTAAAAATCCCAATGCACCTGTTATTAAAATATTTTTTTTCATTTTGTTTTATAAATCTCCCTCTGAGTTCCACCAAGCCCTTTTAATTCTACAATGACAAAAACTGATCTTTCCCTTCTGTTGTCATACCCTTCACCTTTAAGATTTTTGTATGCATCTTCTTTGTACAAAATACCGATATTCCAGCATTCGCTTTTGTATAAAACTTTTATATATAATTCCCTATCATCAAGTTCATCTATATTGAAGGTA
>JAIWOA010000055.1 GCA_020217115.1 Calditerrivibrio sp.
AATTGATTCAGTTTTTGTCCAATTTTTTTGTAGATTTCAAAATTTAGTTTTTCAAACTTCCCACCAAATTTTAGCCCCATTATACTATTATCTGTGTCACTGATGGTTTTGTCATAACTTTGTGAAAAATCTAAATAATAGTTTGAAAAATTCAAACCGATATTATTTTTGTAGTATTCTATCCTATCTTTATACAAATTATATTTACTTTCAAGACCCAAAGTTAACATTTTCAGATATGTTATATTTAGCTTGCTGTGAAAAGGGGTGAACCTTTCCTCCTCTAATGTCAGGTCATACCCCTGTATTAGCTCAAGCTTCAGATCCCAATATTTACTCTTTAGATAATTTGTCATATTGTATCTGTATAGATTAGCCTCCGAAATTCTATCAAACGCTATATTATTCGGTAATGAAGATTGGTTCAAATAGGGTGTTTGAATGTATTCAAAGGTGTTATAGATGGAGTGTCTGAAGTTTTCGTAATCTCTGTATACTTCGTTTAACATTATGGAATAACCAAGACTGTAGATGGCTCTTGTAGCATCATTATCCTTCACATCAATGTTCAGGTATGATTTTTCATCAGATCTAAAATTTTCTAATGTATAGTTAGTGTTAAACCAGCTTGTATAGTATTGTGTGTAAAAGGGTGTAAAGGTAGCTATTTTTAGATCGAAGGGTTTGTAAAATTTTAGTTTTGCATTGTATCTTTCATAACTATACGTATCTGTCTGATCATTATCGTTATATCTGTATTTAAAAATCTTTTTTTCAACCCTATTGTAATCAAGAAGATAGTCAATTTTAAAAAAATCTTTGACATTCAACCCATACTTTTCTGCTTGTAATCCCGGTTTCTGATAAACATTATTTTTTGTGTACCCATCACTATTATCGTAAAACTGCATGCTATCTTTGTACATTAAAGACAGATCTGCAAAATCTGTGTAATACCCCAATCGTAATTCTGCTACAAACTCATTTTTATCTTTATTAGCATGTTTTAGATTATCTATCATATTGTAATCGCTGAAATCCCTTTTGTATTTGAAATCTGACACATAGTCCACATGAAATTTAAAGTCCAGATTTTTCAATATGGCTATGTTGCCAACTCCATAAAGTCTCCATCGTGAAGTTTTATCAGACTCTGAATCTCTATCATCTATAAACTCCCCAATGAGATGGAGATTTTCATTTTTGCTAATGGCGTATCTGAATTCATTCAGAAGCATTACTCCATTGTTGGAAAAGAGGTTTAAACCAGTGGTCATATCTTTATCTATATCTATAGCCCAAAAATATTTTGGAGTTATAAAAAATCCCTTACTGCTACTAAATCCAAAGCTTGGAACAAGAAAACCGCTTTGTCTCTCTTTTTTTATTGGCCATACAAAATAGGGGAAATATATGACGGGTGTATCTTTGATATTGCCAAAGGAATGTTTTGAATGGAAATATTCCCCAAGATCAATCTTTGCTTTTGATGAAGAAAATGACCAGTCAGGTTTTTCTCCAGAACATGTTGATATTGTGGCATTGTCAAGAATAAAACTATTTTCCCCTATTTTTTCCATCCTATCAGCAGAAAAATAGCTCCATGGAGCATAAAACCCCTTCCCTTTTCTGAAAAAACCTGTCTTGTTGTCCATGTAAACCTTTGCATAATCTGCTCTTATGAGATTTGTGTTATCTTTGAAGACGATGTCACCTTCCAGTTCAAGAAACCCTTCAGATTTATTGTAAGTAGCTTTGTCCGTGGTAATTACCATATCGTTGTAAAGAATAAGTACAGCACCTTCAGCAATAGCAGTATTGTTATCAATGGTCGTTAACTTGTCAGATTCTATGATAATTTTTTCCGCATGGAGGTTAAAAGAAAGCAGTAATATGAAAATAGTTAAAAAAAACCTATTCACAAAACCTCTTTAAAAATTCTCTTAAGTAAGCACATAGGTAAAACGATCCCATCACAACTATATCAGATTTGTTTGAAATGTCTATTGATTTGTTTATTGCTTCAAATGGATCTTTTATCTTGATTACCCCATCTATTGAACCGATATTATCAATGGAAATAGTTCTCTCATTCTCAGGTATTTCTGTGATAATAATGTTTTTGAATTTAGTTTTAAGTATAGCTATCATCTTCAATAAAGGTCTTTCCTGAGTAGATGAAAAGATAATGGTATCTGCATTAAATATCCCCATGGTATTTATTATCCCTGATGGATTATGGGAACCATCCAGCCAGAATCTTCCGATTTTTTCAATTCGGCAAGGGGGAAGTTTTAGATCTCTATACAGTGGAATTTCTCTACCAAGGAGATATTTAGAGACATCCCTTGCAAGAAGATAGTTGTAACTGTAGGGTTTGGGATAAATATCAGAAATCTTTTCAATCTCTGTTAAATCTACTAACTTCATCCTCTTGTCTGGTAACATTTCTGCTATCTTTTTGTATATAAAATTTTTGTTATGACCGACAAAAAAGGTATCATTGTCTTTGATAATAGACAATTTCTCCCAGAGTATATCAAATATATTTGATCCGAGAAATGTTGTATGATCCTGAGATATAGATGTTATTACTGGAAGCTTTCTCTCTACAACATTTGTTGCATCTAATCTCCCCCCCATCCCGGTTTCGAGGATCGTATAGTCTGGTAGATATTCTGAGAAGATCTTTAGTGCTATCAGGGTTAGCCCTTCAAAAAAGGTGAGGTTATTTTTCAGGATAATATCTTTTAGTCCACTAAATTCTAAGTAAAAACTTTTTTCATCAATATCAATTAAATTGAGCTTTATTCTTTCGGTTATATTTTTTATATGTGGAGATGTATAAAGAGCTGTTTTAAAGCCGAATCTATCCAGCATTTGTGCTATAAAATAAGAGGTGCTCCCTTTCCCATTTGTCCCTGCAATATGAACTATTTTTCCCAGCCTCTCCTCATCAAAACCTACATTATTTAATGCATTTTTTATACGTTCTGTGGAAAAATTGAGGGTTGAAAACTCTTTTCTATTTTCAAAGAACTTTTCAAAAGTATCTTTGACGTTGTCCATAGGATACTAACCGAAAAATTCTAACAGCTTGTAAATGGTATCCTTCCACTCCCTTCTATGTAACACCATGTCTACCATACCATGTTGGAGAAGAAACTCTGATGTCTGAAACCCTTCTGGCAATTTTTGTCTTATAGTTTGCTCTATTACCCTTGGTCCAGCAAAACCCACAAGGGCTCCCGGCTCAGCGATATGAACATCCCCAAGCATAGCAAAACTTGCAGTAACTCCACCAGTAGTAGGATCGGTCAATATTGATATATGTGCTAAACCTTCGTTTGAAAGCTTTTTCAATGCTGCTGATGTTTTTGCCATCTGCATTAGAGATAAAATACTCTCCTGCATCCTTGCACCACCAGAACAGCTTATGGTAATTACATGATGTCTATTTGATATTGCAGATTCTATAAGTCGTGTTATCTTTTCCCCAACAACACTACCCATACTTCCACCCAAAAAGGAAAACTCGAAAGCTCCTATATGTACAGGTTTTTTATATATGGTTCCATAACCTGATATAAAGGCATCATTGATACCTGTTTTTTTTACGGTATCCCTTATCCTGTCAACATACCTTTTTGAATCTTTAAAACCTAAAGGGTCAAGAGATTTTAGATTTGCATCTATTTCAACAAAGGTACCGGGGTCCAGAATCATATTTATTTTTTCAATAGCGCTTACTTTAAAATGGTAGTTGCAGGAAGGGCATGTATTATAATTTTTCTGGATATCATCTTTGTAGCTTACTTCACCGCATTTATCACATTTTACCCACACATCTTTTTGAATTTCCCTTTTTTTGATCTCAGTAACTTTCTGAATCTTATCAAGTAAAAATGTCCTAAGACCCATTATGAGCCTCCAAACCTTATTATTTATATAAACTTCTTTACATTTTACACCAAAAAAACTATTATGCAATAGTAATTTTTAAACGATATTGAATAAAATAAGGTATCTTATTATAGAATTTAGGTGATTTTATGCTGAAAATGACTCTTCTCTTTTTTGTGGGAACTTTGACAGGTTTTATAAATGTTCTTGGTGGGGGAGGTTCTTTCTTAACTTTGCCTCTACTTATGTTTTTTGGGCTTCCAGCAACCATTGCAAATGGCACAAACAGGATAGGTATTCTTCTTCAAAATATTTCAGCCATATTAAAATATAGAGCAGCTGGCCATTTTCCTACAAAATTTGCTATTATCGTATCGATACCCACTGTTATTGGAAGTATTTTGGGGGCAAAATTTGCTGTAATGATAACAGACAAGAGTTTTACAAATTATCTTGCCATTTTTATGTTTTCTGTCACCATACTTACGATCTTTAATCCAGCTAAGACGTTTAAATTTAACAATTGTATTCTCCATGGATTTGTGACATTTATAATATTTTTTATTATCGGTTTATATGGAGGTTTTATACAGGCTGGTGTTGGATTTTTACTTCTGGCAGGGACTACAGTATTAGGTTACGATCTGGTAAAGGGGAACGCTGTTAAGGTATTTATTGTATTTATCCTTACACTGGCAGCATTGCCAGTATTTATCATTTCTGGAAAAATAGACTACATGATGGGTATCTTTCTCGGTATGGGGAATATTTTAGGTGGTATTATAGGGGCTAATTTTAGTATAAAAAAAGGGGTTAAATTTATAAGAAATTTTGTTACCGCTTCTATAATTATCTTTTCAATAATTTTATTGTTTAGTTCTTGATTTTCGAAGGGAGATTTTGTTTAAATGATTTAAAGCCATCCACCCTGCTATTAATGCTACAGGGATCAAAAAGTGTAGATGATGCTTTGTATATTTAAGTACAGTAATAATCAAATTACCAAAAATATAGGCAAGTGTAATAGTAGTTGAAGCCCAGATAAAGGCACTTACAAGGTTTATTATTGCAAATTTTTTCCAGCATAGTTTTGTTGTACCAATAGTTATAGGTATAATCGTTCTTAATCCGTACATATACCGCTGTATAAAGATTATATACCAACCATATTTATTTAAAAGGATAGTTGCCAGTGCAAATTTTCTTCTATGTTTACTGAGTTTTCTCTGTACAAAATTTCTATTAAATCTACCTATATAGAAAAATATCTGATCTCCTAAAAAGCCACCGAAGGCAGCAACCAGGATAGCAATAAAAATATTCATGTCTCCCGTATGGGATAAGATCCCTGCCATTATAAGGCCAAGCTCCCCTTCAAGCATACTCCATATAAAAAGTATGATATACCCATACTCTGTCAGCAATCTTAAGAAAAAATTTTCCAAATTTCAAACCCCTTTTTTTGTCTAAATGCTTACTTTTAACATATTTAAAAAATCTTGCAATATTTATTATCTTCATATAAAATAGTGAAAAATCATTAGAGGAAATTTTATGAGTAAAGCTTTTCTGGTGTTTGAAGATGGTCTTGTTTTAGAGGGGATTAGTTTTGGTGCAGAAGGGGAATCTGCAGGGGAGGTTGTATTTAATACCTCCATTACTGGTTACCAGGAGATCCTGACAGATCCATCATACTACGGTCAGATGGTTACGATGACATACCCGCTTATAGGGAATTATGGAGTAAATGAAGAGGATTTTGAATCTATAAAACCATACGTCTCAGCATTTATAGTAAAAGAATATAGCCCTATATACTCAAATTATAGAGCTACTGGTAGTCTGGGTGATTTTTTGAAGAGATATGGGATCATAGGGATTGAAGGTGTAGATACAAGGCAGATAGTACGCCACATCAGAGACGCTGGATCTATGAATGCAATTATATCTACAGTGGACAATGATCTGGAAAGTTTGAAAAAAAAGGCCAGAGCTGTCCCATCCATTGTGGGTAAAGATCTGGTGCAGTATGTTACCTGTAGAGAGCCGTATGAGTGGTTAGAAGGTAGCTGGCAGCTGGATGGCAGTTTTTACAAGCCAGAAAAATTTAGTAAACATATTGTAGCCTTAGATTTTGGTATAAAAAGAAATATCCTAAGGTATCTTGTAGATGAAGGTTGCAGAGTAACTGTAGTTCCAGCAAATACAACCTTCAGTGAAATAGAAAAACTCAACCCTGATGGTGTGTTTATTTCTAATGGACCTGGGGATCCAGCACCATTAGATTATGCAATAGAAACTGTGAGAAAGGTTATTGAAAAGTATCCAGTTTTTGGCATTTGCCTTGGGAATCAGCTACTGGCACTTGCTTCTGGAGGTCTAACATATAAACTTAAATTTGGACATCATGGAGGAAACCAGCCTGTAAAAGATTTGACGACTGGCAGGGTTGAAATTACTGCACAAAACCATTGCTTTGCTGTTGATGTTGAAAGTATACTTGATAATTATGAGATTACCCATATTAATCTGAACGATAATACTGTTGAGGGGATCAGGCACAAGACTAAGCCAGTTTTTGCAGTTCAGTACCATCCTGAGAATGGGCCGGGTCCCCACGATGCAAAATATCTATTTAAAAGATTTGTAGAAATGTTATAGATGTTTGGTAAGATAGCTCTTATCATATTGTTACCAATATTTTTGGTGACATTTTTTTCTGCATTTTTCATATATAAAGCTGAAGATTTTATTAATAATACAAAAATATCCAGAACTGTAAAAATCGAAAAGAATGAGAAATATTCTGTAACCTACGAGAAAATATTTGGTGGTATTGACACCCCACCATTTTTTCAGATCTATCTAAGGAAGGTTAAAAAATTTCCTGAAAAAATAAAGTTTGGCTATTATGAGGCTGATAACATAACCATTGCCCAATTTATAAAAAATATTGAAGAGGGGAAGGAAAGTAGATTTAAGATAACTATCCCTGAGGGGTATACTATATACGACATAGCTAATCGTTTGAAGGATTTAAATATAATGAACAGTAAAAGATTTTTAGAACTTGTAACAGATAGTGAGTTTATTTTTAAGTTAACTGGAGAGAGGTTAAATTCCCTTGAAGGATTTTTATATCCTGACAGCTATTTTGTTACAACCGATCTTAGAGAAGAGGAATTTATAGCACAAATTTATAAAAATTTTGTTTCGAAAATACCTCAAGACTTTTCTGAACGGGTAAAAAAGAGAGGTTTGTCAATGTATGAGGGGATCATTCTTGCATCTATCGTTCAAAAAGAGACATTTGTGGAAGAGGAGTACCCTGTCGTGGCATCTGTTTTCTATAACAGGTTAAGGAAAAATATGCGACTTCAGTCAGATCCCACTATTATATATGGTATGGGAGATAGATTTGATGGAAATATAAAAAAATCAGATCTTTTGGACAAAAACAATCGATACAATACCTATACAATAAATGGTTTGCCACCTACTCCGATATCCAATCCCTCAAAGGGGGCATTAGAAGGTGTTATGAACCTTGCAGAAACAGATTTTTTATATTTTGTGGCAAAAAAAGATGGTACTCATATCTTTGCAAAAAGCTACGAAGAACATCTTATAAATGTAAAAAAATATCAGATGGGGAGATAGAGTTTTTTTTGGGGGGGGTGATCTCCTCCCCCTGAATTTTTATTTGATAATCTGCTTCACAACATCTCTTGCTATTGAAAGAAAAGAATTTGTAACCTCAGACTTTGGTTTTTCAAATAGGTATGGTTTACCAGAGTCTCCCTGAGTAACAACCTCTGGATCTATAGGTATTTTACCTAAAAATGGGACTTTTAGCTCTTTTGCAGCCTTTTCACCTCCACCCACTTTGAATATATCTATTTTTTCTCCACATTTTGGACATACAAAACCGCTCATATTTTCTATGATCCCAAGTACAGGTATGTTTAGTTTTCTGCTGAAAGTCACAGATTTTCTTGAGTCAAGGAGAGCTACTTCTTGAGGTGTGGTAACTATAACGGAACCATCGATATCCTTTAAGATATGGGATACTGATAATGGTTCATCACCAGTACCGGGGGGGAGATCAAAAAATAGGAAGTCAAGCTCACCCCAATCTACCTCAGCGAGAAATTGTTGTATAACGCTATGTTTTAAAGGTGATCTCCATATAATTGCATCGTCATCATCATTTATCAGAACACCTATAGACATAACATACAAATTTTCTATAGGCTCGTAGGGGATTATACCATTTGGACCAGAGTTAGCACCTCTTTCGTTTATACCGAGCATTTTGGGGATATTGGGGCCATGGATATCAGCATCTATGATACCTACTTTGTAACCCAATTGAACAAGGGCAGATGCAAGATTTACGGTGACAGTTGATTTACCAACACCACCTTTACCACTCATTACCATTATTCTGTGTTTAATTGATTTTAGCCTTTTTTTCAAAAGCTCTTCGGTATGTTTTTCCTGCTCATTTGTACTACAGGAAGAGTTTGATGAGCAGGAGCTACATCCTGAGTCTGTATTACAGCTTGAAGCCGCCATATAATCCTCCAAAAAATTTTTCTCAAGTTTTGAATATATAACAAAAATATTTTTTTTCCACATCTTTTTGTGCTATAATAAAATCTATGGACAAAGATTTAGTTGGGCATAGGAAAAGACTTAAAGAGAGATTTGAAAAATCACCATCCGCAACACCAGATTACGAATTATTGGAGCTACTTCTGGGTTATGTAATAAAGGGTAAAGATGTCAAAGGGGAGGCTAAGGATCTGATGAAATTTATAGATGGAAATTTCAATAAGATATATCAGAAAGATATCCTTCAGCTTTCCGGGATAGGGAATGAAACTAAACTATTCTTTGAAGTGATAAGGGAGTTTTATAGAAGGATGAATCTCCAGATAGTCAAAAATGATCTGAAAACCATCAAATCTCCATCGGATGTTTTTGATTTTTTCCGTTTTAGTATAGGTCTGGATAATAAGGAGTCCTTTGTAGCCCTGGCTTTAAACAGTGCGGGGAATATTCTTGAGTATAAAATGTTATTTAATGGGACAGTAAATTTCTCACAGATACATATAAGGGAGATAGTTGAGTTTGCAATAAAATCATCTGCTACATCAATAATTGTTGCCCATAATCATCCATCGGGTAAGCTAACACCCTCCAGTGAAGATATAATAGTTAGTAAGAAAATAGAAGATGCCCTAAAACTTGTTGAAATAAATTTTTTAGACCATATTATAGTATCCACTACTGGTGCTTTATCGATGTTAAAAGAAGGTTATTTGCGGAGGTAGATGATGAAGAAAGTTTTTTTAACTGGTGCTACGGGGTTTGTTGGAAGTGAGATATTAAAGAAGCTTATAGAGAAAGGTTATTATGTAAAAGCTCTTGTAAGAAATAGGAATAGTATAAAGATTTCCAGTGGAAATCTTGAGATATCTGAAGGAGATATTCTAAATTATCAATCTGTAAAGAATGGAGTTGCTGGTTCTGACGTTGTAATAAATCTCGTGGGGATAATTAGGGAGATCCCTTATAAAAATGTAACCTTTGAAAATATGCATTTTGTTGCTACTAAAAATTGTGTCGATGCTGCAAAGGAGCTTAACGTAAATCGTTTTATTCAGATGTCTGCTAATGGCACAAGGGAAAATGCTGTATCCCAATACCACAAAACAAAGTATAAAGCAGAGAGGTATCTGGTGGAAAGTGGCCTGAATTATACTATTCTGAGACCATCCCTCATATATGGTGAGAATGATTCCTTTATAAATATGTTAAACGATATTATGAAAAAGGTGCCGATCTTTTCCTATTTTGGTGATGGTTCTTACCCTATGCAGCCGGTAAGTGTTTATGAAGTTGCTGAAATTTTTGTTAATTGTATAGAAAAGGATGAAACGATTGGCGGAATTTACCCAATTTGTGGGGATAAAAAATTTACATACAAAGAATTACTAAACAGCATAATGGAGGTAACAGGGAGAAAAAGGGTTCTCTTACCTGTTCCAGAATTTTTTGTAGAGGTTGGCATAACATTTTTTGGCAATTTTAGCTGGTTTCCCATTACAAAGGATCAGTTTACTATGCTAAAAGAGGGGAATGTTTGTGACAATTCTGATATTTTTAATGTGACAGGTGTGGAAAAGAGGGATTTTAAAGAAGTTCTAAGGGGGTATTTGAAATAGATGGAGAAGCAGTTTAGAGAGCTTGTGAATATAGTAAAAAAGTTAAGGGCTCCAGATGGCTGCCCATGGGATAGGGAACAGACACTTTTTTCCCTCAAAGAGCATCTGATAGAAGAGGTGTACGAACTTGTAGATGCCATTGATAAAAAGGAGATTATAAATATAAAAGAGGAATTAGGAGATCTTTTGCTCCATGTTGTACTGCATTCAGTAATTGCTGAAGAAGAGAACTATTTTCAACTCAATGATGTAATAAAGGGTATTTCAGAAAAGTTGATCAGAAGGCATCCCCATGTATTTGGTGATGTTAGAGTTAAAGATAGCAGGGATGTGATGATCAATTGGGAAAGGATCAAAAAGGATGAGAAAAATAGAAGATCTATACTGGAGGAGATTCCTGAGAGTCTACCTTCCATTCAAAAGGCAATAAAACTACAGGAAAGAGTTAGAACTGTTGGATTTGATTGGCAAACTATGGAAGACTGTATGGGTAAAGTTATTGAAGAATTTGAAGAGTTTAAAAATGCTGTTGCTGCTGGTAATTACGATGAGATTAAACATGAAATGGGGGATCTGCTTTTTGCGGTTGTAAATTTTTCGAGGTTTATAAAGGTAAATCCTGATGAAGCCCTCAGAAAAACCAACCATAGATTTATTTCGAGATTTTCTTACATAGAGAAAAGATTAGCAGATAAGGGGTTAACCTTTGATGATGTAACCACTGAAGATCTCAATATTTTATGGGACGAGGCAAAAAAACAGGGTCTTTAAGTAACAATTTCACCGTCTGCTATTTTTATGATCTTTTTTGCATAGGATGCAGTTGCGTGATCATGGGTTACAAGCAGAATCGTTTTTCCTGATTGGTTTAGTTTTGTTAGGTATTCCATTATATCTCTTGCTGTTTCACTATCAAGCTGCCCTGTTGGTTCGTCTGCAAGAATTATTTCAGGTTCGTTGATTAATGCCCTTGCTATTGCTACCCTTTGCTGTTGACCACCAGAAAGCTGGTTAGGTTTGTTATTTCTTTTATCGTACAGACCTAACTGTCCCAGCAGATTTTTGGCAAGTTCTGTATGTTGTTTCAGATCTTTTCCTGAGTAGTAAATAGGCAGAAGAACATTTTCCAGTACTGAAGAGTAGGGAATTAGATAAAAACTCTGAAATATAAATCCAACGAAACGATTTCTAAGATTTGATAGAGAGTTATCATTTTCCTTTGAAATATCTTTTCCATCAAGATAATATTTCCCACTTGTTGGAGAATCAAGCATCCCTATAATATTCATCAGAGTTGTTTTTCCTGAGCCAGATTGCCCCATAAGAGATGTAAAGTCACCTTTTTCTATGGACAAGGATATATTTTTTAGTACTCTAATATAATTACCTGCAGTTTCATAGGTTTTTTCTATATTTTCAAGTTTTACCAGAGACATTATCCCCCCATGTCATTGTGCTTTTTTAATATTTTTTTGACTTACATCTTTTCTTTTGGAAAAATCTGGGGGTAAAATTATTTTCACTGCTACTTCATCATTCTCATTTAATCCGGTTATGATTTCAGATCGTTCTTCACCTTTCACTCCTACTTTGACAACCTGCCTTTCTACCATATTATTTTTTTTATCTGTGACACGATAAACTACCTGTTCCCCTGATTCAAACTTTATTGCACCATTTTTCACTGAGAGGACACCTTTTCGTTCGGAAGTTCTTATTTTTACGTGGGTTGTCATTTCAGGTTTTAAGAGCTCTGCATCTTTTTTTTCTATACCCACTATACCAAGGTAATAAACTATGCTATCCTTAACTACAGGCTCGTAGTATATCTTTTTTAATGTGCCATTAAATTTCTTATCACCATAGGTGTCAACTGTATACTCAACATAATCACCAATTTTTACCTTACCGATATCTGTTTCATCTATATATATCCACATCTCAAGCATATCTGGATTGAAAACGGTTATCAAGTTTGCCACCTGCAAGCCTGCCACAATGGTTTCCCCCTCATCTGCATTAACCTGTGATACGATTCCATCAATGGGTGAGATTATCCTTGTATAACTTAACCTTACATTGAGGGCTGAAAGGTTACTTATTTCTCTTTCCTTTTTTAATCTCAGGTTTGTTAGCGTCAATTGATGTTCCTTCTCTAATTTTGCGAGGGAGATTTCCGAACTTTTTAAATTGTTTTGGGCAACTTCGTATTCAGTTTTCACCGATTCTAATTGCTCTACAGTGGAAAAGCCTTTCTTCAGTAGCTCTTTTTCCCTTTCATATTTGTTCTTTGCCAGAATAAGCTTAGAATGATTGCTTTCTAACTCCTTTTCTATAAGAGCTTTTCTGGAGGGGAAAATGGCATTTTCTTGTTCTATTTCATTCTCTATAGATGCAAGAGCTGTTTTAATTTCATTTATCTGTGCCTGTGTTTCCCTATCGTCAATCATTGCAACCAGTTCACCCTTTTTTACCTTATCGCCAACTTTCACTTTGAGCATTGTTATAGTTCCTGTAGCCCTTGCTCCAACGCTTATCTGTGCTCCCACCTGAGCTTTTATAATTCCAGTTTGCTGAAGGAATCCGCTCACATCACCTATTTTCACAATGTCTGTGTTGATTATCTGAACGGTTTGTTTCTTATTTTTTGATATGTAAAAAAATATCCCTGACCCGATTAAAACTATTACTACTATAAATATTAAAACTTTTTTCATATTATTCACCCACCAGATATTGTAGAGATATATAGTTTTGTATCAATGTATTACTGTTGTTTGTATACTCTATTGTTGCAAGGATCAGTTCATCTTTAGCTTTTATAACCTCAATTAAAGTAGCTTTACCAAGTTCATAGGCTTCATTTGTTATTTTATAATTTTCAGAGGATACTTCCAGTAAACTCTTCAAATATGTTAAATTTTCCTTTGCTGTCTTTATCTTGTTATGGGTAGTAAAGAGATCTTTTTTCAGTGTGAGAACAGTTCTTCTTTTTTCATCTATTGTGTTATAGTAAGAGATCTTCTGTTTTTCAATACCAAGGGTATCCTTATTACCATTAAAAATATTCCATGAAAGTAATATTCCTGCAGATGCTACAGTTGTGTCGGTACTGCTTCTACCCCTATCCACGTTATTGTTGTAAATTGAACCATAGATATCTATGCTGGGTAACAGGGTACTTCTGGCTTTAGATATCTCTTTTTCAGATAGAGCTATTTTTTCATTGTAACTTTTAAGCTCAAGGTTATTTGACTCAGCTTTTTTAAAATATGAGGTAGGGTCATTATCTATCTGTGGTTCATAAAAATCGGTTTCCAGCGATATATTGTCGTCGTATTGCTCTCCTGTGTATTGTCCAAGAATTATCAGATAGTTTTTGAAAATACTTTTTTGTTCGAAAAGTTTTGACTCATATTTTTTTACTTCCGTAAGAGCTTTTAAAACATCTATCTTTAGAGATCTCCCCACCTCAAATTTACTTTTTATGTTTTCGTAGGTTTTTTGAGAGCTTTTGAGGAGTTCTTCGTAAAATTTTATCAATTTATAACTTGTCAATGCATCAAAATATGCAGAAGATACATTTTTCTTAATGGTTTTTGCCATTAGGTTTGAACTATTTTCAGCAAGATTAAGGGTATATTTTGCTATTTTGAGGTTATTTGTGGAGGAAAAACCTGAGAAAATGTTGTAGGAAAGTTTCAATTCGTTGTAGAAAGTTTTAGTGCTATCTGAATCATTGGGGTCTGAAATTGAATAGGAAGAGGAAAAGTTGAGTTTGGGCATGAAATCCCCCTCAACCCTTTTTACTTCGATCTGCTGTGTCTTAATATCCCTTTCCTTTATTAAGATATCTGGATAGTCTTTTAAAGACTTATCTAAAAATTCCTCGAGGGTTGCCGCATAACCATTAAAAAACAAAAAGACAAATAACATAAAAAATATTTTTTTCATATCCCACCATCTATTCGTTGATGATTTTATTTAATGAAAGTTCATTAAAATAGCGAAAAGTTGTAGTAACTTTTCTGTCTTAGAGTAAATGCTTCCATCTTTAAAGTTTTCTCCACATATCTACAATATTTATCAATAAGATCATAGGAGTTGTTCTCTTCACTTATATGGGAAAAGAATACCTTTTTTAGCTTTTGACCATATATTTCATGTAGAGTTTTGATTGCATCCTTATTTGACAGGTGACCATTTTTAGATAGTATTCGCTTCTTAAGGTGCAAAGGGTATCTGCCATTTTTAAGCATATCTTCATCATAATTAGACTCCAGAAAGATTGCATTGCTGCCATCTATGGAATCAAGAATTGTTTTGTCTATAATTCCGGTGTCAGTTACGAATGAGATCTCTCCATTTTTAAAGGAAAACCTGTATCCAAATGTCCCATCACAGTCATGATTTACTTTGAAAGGGAAAACGGAAAAATTGTTAAAAAGGTAACGGATTTTGTCATCTAATATCTTTATGTTATCTATATCATTACCATTTTCGTATAGATCCCTTGCAGTGGGCATACTACAAAATACTGTAAGATTAAATGTTTTCAGAAAATATTTCAATCCTTTTACATGATCTGAATGGGAATGTGTCAAAAAAAGATAGCAGGGTTTGTCTCCAACTTTTTTTGAGATATCTGCAATTGTTCTTTTGCCTACACCTGCATCTACAAAAAATGAAACTTCGTTATCCTCAACAAAATATGAATTTCCACTACTTCCCGATGCCAAAACAGCTACTTTTATACCCATATGTTTTAAGAGTATACACTATTTTCTAAAAAGGTAAAGGGGTGATATACAGAAATCCACAATTATGTTTGGAATACTTAAATTTATCTGTTGACATATCAACATTTAAAGTATATAAGTACCATCCCTTGCTCGCAGTAGTTTTGTGCAATTGCGGGCTGCTAAAACCAAAAGGAGGAAAAATGAATACCTACGAAACCGTTTTTATCGTATCTACTGCTATTCCACTGGAAGAAGCTAATGCAGTCTTTGAAAAATTCAAATCACTTATCGCCGGGAATGGAGAGGTTATCCATAGTGAATACTGGGGTAAACTCAAAATGTCATACCCTATCAACAAACAGAGAGAGGGTAATTATTATCTGATTCAGTACAATACCAAAGGGAATTTTAATGCTGAGCTTGAAACAAAATTCAAATATGATGAAAATGTTTTGAGATTTGTAATTGTAAAAATTGATGGTAAAAGGTACAAACTGAAAAAACGTGAAGAGATGACAAAGCCAAGGGCAAAAAGATTTGAGGAAAAACCAATGCCAGATGGTGCTAACAGTGAAGTTGCTGCTGAATCTGTTCAAGAACAGGAACAGGATCAGGGAGAAGCAAAGGAGTAACCTATGGGTTTCTTTAACAGAGTAATTCTTTTGGGAAATGTCACAAGGAATCCTGAGGTTCGTTATATCCCCGGTTCAGGCACTGCTGTAGCTCGTTTTGGACTTGCTGTTAATAGAAGATATAAAGCAGGCAATGAGACTAAAGAAGAGGTATGTTATATTGACATAGTTGCCTTTTCAAAATTAGGGGAATTTTGTGGTGAGTTTTTGACCAAAGGGGTTTCTGTTTTGGTGGAAGGAAGATTATCCTTCAGAACATGGGAACAGGATGGAGTAAAAAAGAGCAAACATGAAATTATTGCAGAAAATATACAGTTAGTCTGGAAAAAAGACAAGAGTGATGTAAACGATATGATGGCAGAGTCCTTTGATTCTACAGGTATCGAAGAAGAAGATTTACCATTTTAGGAGGCTTTTATGATGACATTAAGAAAAAAATTTCAAAAGAAAAAAAGTTGCAGATTTTGTACAGATAAAGTTGAAATAGATTATAAAGATACGGTATTATTGAGGCAGTTTGTCACTGAAAGGGGTAAAATCCTTCCCAGAAGACTTACTGGAAACTGTACAAAACATCAGAGAAGGTTAGCTACAGCTGTCAAAACAGCTCGTACAATAGCTCTTTTACCATTTTCAATTAACAAATAATTTTTTAGGGGTAGGTTAACTACCCCTAACTTTACTTATATTATGAATAGTTTGGCATTTCTACTTGTTGCCTTTTTTTTGTACTCCTTGAATATTTTTATTCCACAAATTGCTTTTTTAACCAACATTTTTATCCCAGTTTTTTTTCTACTTTTTCTGGATAGCAATCTTACCTCTAAGGATGATAAACTTAAATATGCAATTTTGATTGTATCTTTTTTACTTCTTGGAATGTACAGTTATCGAATAGCTTTCAATATATTTTTTATGGCTGCTCTCCCGGCTATCTTTGTCTATCAAAGGTATAGAAAAAATAAAATTAATCTGGAACCGATCATATTTGCTCCCATCCCCGCTCTGGTTATAACAGTGGTAATAATTACTTTTTTTTCTGAACAGAGGGAATTTTTCCTAAAATATATACTTAAAAATATAGAACAGATCTCAAATTCTCTGAAGGATATCCCCGGTGACGAAATGTCAGCAAGATTAAGATATATTATCAACAACAAGGAGCATGTTGCTCTCCTCTCACTATATCTAATGCCTTCAATAAGTTATCTATACATATCTTTTATGGCTATGGTGACTAAAAAGGTATATATTATAAAAAATAGGGAGCAGGAGGTACCTTTTAAAGTACCCTTTTATTTTGTATGGTTTTTTATAATTGGAGGATTTACCTTCTTGAGCAATGTCCTAGAAATAAAGGCAATATCATACAATACATTTATAATTTTTATATATCTATATTTTATACAGGGTAGTAACCTTATTACCGTGATATTGATCAAAAAGAGATTGATCTGGTTGAGAATGGTAATACTTTTTCTCCTGCTGATTCATCCATATGTCATAATTGCTATAGCTTTGGTAGGGCTTTTTGACAATTGGTTTGATTTTGGTGGAACAAATAAAAATGTTGACGAAAGCTAATGTACCTATAATATCAATATCATTTGCATCAATACTGGCAATATGTAAATTAGTTGTTGCCATTTACAGTGGTTCTTTAGCAGTTTTTTCTTCGGCTCTGGATTCTCTCTTAGACATACTTTCATCTATGGTAAACTATTTTGCACTGAAAACAGCGGAAACGCCACCAGATGAAAATCATCCCTTTGGCCATGGTAAATTTGAGGCTCTCGCTGCTTTTGTTCAATCAATTATAATTTTTCTTACTGGTGCATACCTTTTATGGCGATCTTTCCAGAATTTTGTTAATAAAGTGGAAATATCTGATGTTAATGCGAGTATCTTTATTATGGTTTTTTCTGTTATAATGACGATGATACTTTCCATCATTTTGAGATATTATGCCAAAAAATTTAATTCCAATGTTATCCTAACAGATTCTATGCATTATGAAATAGATCTTGTAACAAATTTAGGAGTACTTTTTTCCCTTCTTTTTGCAAAATACTTTGAATTTCACTCAATTGATTATATAGTATCATCTATAATTTCGATATACATAATGGTTTCGTCTTCCAGGCTTGCTTTATCAGTATCCCGAGAGCTATTGGATGCAGAGATTTCCAGTGAAGAATTGGAGAGGATTAAAGATATTTTAAAGGGTTATGGTGAGCTTCTTATAGATTATCACAAAATAAGAACAAGACGAGCTGGCAAAACAATTTTTCTTGACATGCATATAACTATTTGTAGAGAGATGAACCTCTCAGATGCCCATAAAATAGCAGATTCCATTGAAAACGATCTGACGAGCAAAATAGAGAATATCGATGTTATTATACATATAGACCCATGTGATCAGAGAAAATGTCCGGGAATATTGGATTGTGATCGCCTTGAGTCTAATTCTAAAAATTAAATTAATTTGTATAGAGCATAAGAGGCTACTACTATTGAATGGTTGATCTCTCCACTGATGATCATCCTTTCTAACATCTCTTTTGAGTATGTTTTTACATTAATATCTTCAAATTGATCAAAATTGTAGCTTCCCGAAAAAGTGCAGTTTTTGGCATGGTAAACATAACAGGTATTGCTCATTATTGCAGGGTTGGGTCTTAAGATACCTATTTCTCTTATCTCTTCTGCTCTTAGGGAGGTTTCTTCTTCTAACTCTCTTATAGCCGCATCAATGGGGGGTTCATTATTATTTATCCCTCCACCGGGGAACTCTATCGTTACAGATTCAACTACTGGCCTAAATTGTTCAACAAGTACAAATTCCCCAGACTTGAGTGTAGGTATTATAACTACCCAATCGATTGTGTCTATTGATGTGAAAGGGGCAGATACCCCTTTCTTTGTAAATTCCCAATATCTGTGTGAGATCGTCAATACTCTATCTTGAAATTTATCTACCTTTTTTAAAAAATTCCAGTAAGTATGCATCAAAGAATTATCCCGCTCCCACTTTTACTGCTTCCACCTCCAAGATCTCCAAGACTTGATGTTATTCTGATGTTGCTTTTTGCCTCAAGATACTTGTTAATTATCTCTTGTGGGAATTTTTTGTACTCATAAATTATAAAGGAGGCATCTATACTACCCCCAATCTCATCCTCATAGGGAAAACCGAAGGGTAAAATTGCAAGCTGCATCCCACCTGCAGTTGGGATAGTCTGTATTATTGCAACATCATTTAGTTTTTTTGATTCTTCATCATAAATACCTATTACAGTATCCCCACTGATTATTTTTACAAATTTCACATTTTCATATGACATATTTTCCTCCATTTTATTTGTATAGCTTCTTATATTTTCATATTTTTTTCAAGGGGAAAAGTTATATATTGACAAAATTTACTTTTAAAATTAGTTTCATCTAATACCATCTTGAGGTGATTTATGAGATCTTTTATTATTTTCCCGCTATCTCTTCTTTTTTCTACTTTTGCTTATTCATCGGTGAATAAAAATTATCAGGTATATGCTGAAAAGTGTAGTAGTTGCCATGGACTTGAGATTATAGAAAAAAAACAGAAAACCAAAGACCAGTGGAAAGAGACCATAAAGAGAATGGAGCGTTATGGAGCAAAGTTTGATGGAAAGCAGGGGCAGATATTGGAATATCTGGTTAATAAAAAGTAGTTTGAGCCGATATTAATAGAAAATATTGTCAGGTGATTATTATGCGGAGACTTTTTCTGGCATTGGCTGTAGTTTTTTGTTTGTACGGTTGTTCGGTTTACATGGCAGCAAATAGTGAAGGCATAAATCCTCTTGAATTACAAAAAAGTATCTCTAAATGTGATAATCGCAATTGTATTCTTCTTTTAGGGCCTAAAGTTATCAGTTCAGTTAAAAACTCTGATGGGACAATATCTGAAGAGTATAGATTTCATATAGATACTGGAGCAATTTCCAGATCTGTTATGCATGGTTTGCTGGATGTTGCAACTATTGGACTATGGGAAATAGCAGGTACTCCAATGGAGGCTAAAAGGAAGAATACCAGTATAATTTTTTTAAAAGTTACCTATGATAAGGATGAGAAGATCCTGAGGACAGATATAAGGTA
>JAIWOA010000056.1 GCA_020217115.1 Calditerrivibrio sp.
CTATCCAATATCTTTTTTTCAAATCCATAGTTTGATGGATTGTAAAATACTACATCTTCATTGAGATATTTTTGCAAAACAAAGTTACCGTGATCAAAGGGGTATTTGTAACTTTTAGAATTACTCACAATATTAGCAGGGACTTTAGGATCATTTGTTGTAAGGTACTTTTTTACACTCTTACAAGCTTCGTAGGTTCTGTTACTTTTCGGACAGGAAGATAAAAAAGTGACTGCTTGGGCGATAATTATCTCACCTTCTGGCATACCAACTTTTTCAAAGAGATCCCATAGAGAAGAAAGCACTACAGCTGCATCGGGAAGTGCATTCCCAATATCTTCAGAACAGCTAATGGCTAATCTACGGAATATTACCTTAGGATCCACACCAGACTTGAGCAACTTAAAACACCATACCAGAGCAGCGTCTGGATCACTACCCCTGATACTTTTTATCATAGCAGACAAAATATCATAATGCTGATCAACATCATAACTTTCACCAAATACAAGATCTTTCACCTCCAAATTTCCTTTTATCTCCAAACCTGACAAATCACCTGTTTCCAGAGATGCTTCAATAAAGTTTATCAGCTTTCTTGCATCTCCATTGGAACATTGCACTGCGCTATCAATAACTTCCTTTAGATTAGACAATTTAGTTAACCCTCTATGTTCCAAATATATCTTTATAACTCTCTCAGCTATCCTGGACAAGGATACATCTGTCAAGGCTTTAAACTTAACAAAATAACCCCTTGACCTGATTGCTGGAGTAAGTGAATAAAAAGGGTTTTCTGTTGATGCTCCAACTATACGGGCATACTTTTCATCCACGACATCAAGAAGGAGATCCTGCTGTACTTTACTAAACCTGTGGATTTCATCGATGAAAATTATGGGTGGTTTGCCAGTTTTCTTTGCAGTATCGATTATTTTTTTTATCTCTGAATTACCAGCTGTAGAAGCGTGCAATGGATAAAAAGGGGCACAAAAATGTTCACCTAAAATCCTTGCAAAGGAGCTCTTACCTGTCCCTGTGGGTCCGTAGAGAATCAAAATATCAAAATTACCTTTATATATAATAGAATACTTAGGAGAATTAAGTAAATCCTCCTGCCCAACTATATCAGAAAATGTTTTAGGTGAAGCAAACTCTGTAAGCCTCATATTTTAACCCCGCAGGACCGTGAATAGGATCAGTTTAAAGCCCTGGCGTACCAGGTACTTTTTTGGGAATCTCCATTGCTTTAGGCTTCCTACTATGAGCAGGCATGCACACCACAATGCGAATCATCCCTATTTTTCGAGGTGTTGGCTCCAAACTTACCTACAAACACAAATCCCGCAGGGCATCAACTTAGCTTATTGACGATCTCCTGAAGTTTTTGTTCACATGTATTGTACTCTTTTTTAATCTCGTAATATTCAACAGCTATCTTTATAGCGGCCATGATAGCTAACTTAGATGTAGTCAGAACATTGCCTGACTTTTCATACTGCTTCATAGTTTCTTCTACATAAAGAGCCGCTTCTCTTAACAACTCGCTGTCTTCAGACATTACTTTATATTTATTTCCATAAACATACACTTCGCTTGTAGCCAAAATAACACCTCTAAAGTCTATTTAATAGACTTTCAATTCTACTTGCTACCTCTTCACGCTCCCTTAAAAGCCTCTCTTTCTCCTGTAAGATATTATCCTTTTCTATTTTAACTTCATCTAACTGTTTTTTAAGTGAAA
Source organism: Calditerrivibrio sp. (assembly GCA_020217115.1). GTDB lineage: Bacteria > Chrysiogenota > Deferribacteres > Deferribacterales > Calditerrivibrionaceae > Calditerrivibrio. The sequence continues at coordinate 1,745 of JAIWOA010000056.1, forward strand.
TATTCTCCTTAACAAGAAGATCAATTTTATCACCTAACTTATCTATAAGCTCTTTCATAGTTATAATTTAGTATATCTTTCCACGTATGTCAATATTCTTTATAATTTATTCAAATGAATGTTACAATCAGATACAGAAATTATTTTTCAGAAAAAATATTTTTAAAAGCAAAAACCTCAAACAGGTAAAACAATTGGCGACTATGACCATATTGTCTGTATAATCAAGTCTCTACATTTAAATACTGGATTGCTTCACTCCACTCCCTTGCTTTAGAAGTTTTGAGTGAAGATCGTTGAGTTAGTCATAGTAGTTCTATTTTACTTTCAGCATGATTTTTTTTACGAAATCTACAAAAATAAAGATGTCACATCTAATTTAAAACTATCCATACCTCCAGGATTCAAGCTATTCTCAAACTTATCAAAATAAGAGTAATTATCACCGTCAGAACATTCTACAAGTTTTTCTATGATAAACTCATTAAAAGATATCTTAACCTCTTTATCAGGAAAACATATCAAATAGTCTATACATCTATGGGAAGTTTTTTTATGTAAAATTCCTCCTATCTTTTTTATATTTAAAAGACAGGATCAGAATTCACAACTTTAAATAAGTTTTTATAATTCTCAAATATTATATTTCTTACAAATCCTCATTTTATTATTTTTCCACAAAACTTCCCATAGTAAAATAATATTTAGCTATTATCTCATCTTAAAGTAGCCCCATATTTTTCTACAACCCTATCTATGATACCTTTAACAATACTATTTGTTTCCTCATCAGTTAAAGTTTTATTCAAATCATTAAAATATATTCTAAAAGTCATACTAACCTTACCAGCCCCTATCTTATCACCTTCAAATAGATCAAATAACGCAATATCTTTTATCAACTGACTAAACTCTTCTATCTCTCTTATTAATGTTATGGCACTTATTTTTCTATCTACAACAATAGATATATCTTTGTAAACAAAAGGGAATTGTGATATTTTTCTGTATTTTATATTGCCCGTAGCAGAGTTTTCTATAATGGAATTGAGATCCAATTCGGCAATATACAGAGTATCTTGTATATCTAAATATTCATACATTGCAGGGTGTATCTCCCCGACGAATCCGACATTGACACCATTGATGAAGATATCCGCAGATTTACCCCTATGCAAAAAAGCAAGATTGCTCCTAACAAAATCAGATTTTACTCTGAATAAATCCATTATCTGTTCTACAACACTTTTCAAATAAAAAAAGTTATCAGCTTCACGCCTACCTATCCAATTTGGCTTAAAATATTCACCCAAAACCCCAAAACTTAGCTTAGTTTTCTCTACAGGCAATTTATTTGAAGGATCCGGAAGATGCACATTAGAAATTTCAAACATCTTCATCTGTCTAAAACCTGATCTATAATTCTTAACAAGACTATTTATAACACCCGGGAAAACAGCATTCCTCATTGTATCCATATCTGCCGATATCGGATTTTTTATATAGATAAACTGATCCTCTGAAAATTTGGCTAAGTATTCCCTTGCCATAAATGAATAATTAATTACCTCATTATAACCAAGTGTTACCATAACATTTTTAATTTCCCTGATCTTTAATTGCAAAGGATCTGGTTTTTTTGATTCAGCATATATTCTCGGAATAGTTACTGGAACTCTGTCATAACCGTATATTCTGGCAACCTCTTCAGCCAAATCCTGCCATATGCTCATATCCTGCCTATAGCTTGGTGGAATAGCTAAATAGCTTTCCCCAACACCATTCTTTTCTATCTCAAAGCCAAGTTTTTTAAGTATTTTTAATATCTCATCTCTATCTATTTGAACCCCTATCAAGGAAGATATTTTATCTGCATCAAATTCGATTTTTTTGGTTTCATATTTATCAAAACCATCATTTAAAATACCTTTCAAAACCACCCCATCAGACAATTTGCTGATCATAGATGCTGCATAGTCAACCATTTTAGCAGTTTGAGCTCTATCAATCCCCCTCTCATATCTGTAAGATGAATCAGTTTTCAATCCAAGCCTTCTCGATGTCATTCTTATGCTCTCAGGTCTAAAATATGCACACTCCAAAAACACATCTACTGTATCATTTTGTATTCCAGAATATTCTCCACCCATTACTCCTGCAATAGCTAAAACCTTTTTTTCATCTGCAATAACTAACATGTCAGATTTAAGTTCCCTCTCCTTGCCATCGAGAGTTACAACTTTTTCATTTTCATAAGCATTGCGAACAACAATTCCACCCTCCACCATTCTAAGGTCAAAAGCGTGTAAAGGTTGCCCATACTCCAACATTATGTAATTGGTAACATCCACTATGTTGTTAATAGGCCTTATACCAGCAGATCTCAATCTATTTGCAAGCCATATGGGGGAATCAGTAACTTTAACATTTTTTATTATTCTTCCATAATAAGCTGGACAATCATATCTATTTTCGATTTTAATATATCTGAATTCCTCTGCACATGGTTCAGACTCATTACATTCAAAACTTTCAGTAATTAAACTTCTATCAAAAAGTACTGAAATTTCCCTTGCAACACCTATAATACTCAAACAATCAGCTCTGTTGGGCGTTATATTTATCTCAAAAACTGTATCACCTGTCTCTATATATCTACATATATCCTCACCAAGCTTGTAATCATCGGATAACACCATAATACCACTACTCTCTTCCTCCAGTCCAAGCTCAGCAGCAGAACAGATCATCCCTTTAGATTCAACTCCTCTCAGTTTAGCATCCTTGATTTTCATACCATTTGGGAGTTCTGCTCCAATCTTAGCAAAAGGGATGGTTTGACCATCAGCAACATTTTGAGCTCCACACACAACCTGATACTCATCAATACCGTCTGTTACAATACATAGTGACAGCTTGTCAGCATTTGGATGTTTTTCTTTTTTCAATACCTTACCAACAACAACTCCCACTGGAGACTTTTTAGTTTCTACACTTTCTACTTCAAGACCGCTCATCGTAAGCTTATCAGCAATATCTCTTATATCCAATCCATCTATATTTAAAAATTTTTTTACCCAATTCAAACTTACTCTCATTTTTATCCCCTTAAAATTGTTTTAAAAAACCTATATTGTTATCATAAAATAATCTCAGATCATCTATACCAAATTTCAGCATAGTTATTCTCTCAATTCCCATTCCAAATGCAAAACCCCTATACTTATCAGAATCATAGCCAACAGCTTCTAAAACCTTTGGATGAACCATACCACAGCCAAGAATTTCAAGCCACCCAGTCCCTTTGCAAACTCGACAACCCTCACCCCCACAAATCACGCAACCCATATCTACCTCTGCAGATGGTTCTGTAAAAGGGAAAAAACTTGGTCTAAATTTTACAGGTATCTTTTCACCGAACAACCTGTGAATAAAAGTTACCAATGCACCTTTCAAATCTGCAAAACTTGAATACTCATCTATCAATAAACCTTCCACCTGATGAAACATTGGAGTATGAGTAATATCACTATCACACCTAAAAACTTTGCCGGGAGCTATTATTTTTATAGGTGGAGCATATTTTTTCATCGTCCTTACCTGTACCGGAGAGGTGTGAGTCCTTAATAAAACCTCATCAGTTATATAGAAGGTATCCTGCATATCCCTTGCTGGATGTTCCTTTGGAATATTTAGAGCCTCGAAATTAAAAAAATCAAGTTCTATCTCCGGCCCCGTAGCGAGTTCATAACCCATAGAGGTGAATATATCTACAATTTCATAATAAACCTGTGTAAGAGGATGCAAAGTACCTCTTTTTATAGGGAATGGGGGGAGTGTTATATCTATACTCTCCTTTTCCAACTTTTCATTGATCTCTTTGTTTTTTAATTCAATTTCCTTTTTTCTATACCTTGCTTCAAAATCTTCTCTCAAAGCTACAATTACTCTACCAAACTCTGCTCTCTTATCCTCCGGGATATTTTTCATCTCTTTGTTCAATAGAGAAATAGATCCCTTCTTCCCAAGATATTTCACCCAAATCAGATATAATCCCTCTGTGGTAGCAGCAGAATCTATCTCCTGTTTATAATTTTCTAATTCTTTACTTAATTCCATTCCGCACCTCTATTATTAAATGATCATATAACCTGGAAAGTATACATTATTTTTTATCAAAAAAAAAGGGGGCAAATGCCCCCTTTTACAACAGAATATTTCTCAAAATATTAATTTTCTGTCAAAATAATCTCATCATACATCTTCTGAATGTTATTTCTATGACACGCCTCTTCTATGGCAAGCCTTCTAAAAAGCTCTTCGACCTCCTGACCACTGAACTTATCAGCCAATTTCTCATAAAATACCCTGGAATTGTCCTCATGCTTCATAGCAATCTGAAGGATATCCTGAACTGTCATATCTTCTTTAATAACCTTTGGAAGAACTATTTTGCTTATCCCAAGGTCTGTATAATAGCATTTAACATCTAACCCAAGATTAGATATCTTGCCGCCTGACATAACACTTTCAATAAGCTCTCTGTGCTTTACTTCCTCTTCAGCCAACTCTCTAATGATAGACTTAGCACCCAGATCCTTCACAAAATCCAGTAGCTTCATATAAAATTCATAGGCAAAAGTCTCTTTTTCTTTAGCATCTTCCAGGGCTTCCCTTATAGTAATTTCCATAAATCACCTATACTATCATATATTTTACAAGATCCATGAAAAATGATGGGAACACACCAATTATTATTACAAATAAAGCAGCAATCATGGATGCAATAAAGCTTGCTGGTTTCATATTGACATCAACATCATATTCAGACTCTTTAAAGTACATAAATATGGTTACTCTCATATAATAATAGCATGCAATAACACTGTTTATAACACCTATTATAGCAAGCCATATGATACCACTCTTAACCGCTGCAGTAAATATGTAAAACTTACCCATAAATCCTGCTAAAGGTGGTATACCAGCTAAAGAGAACATGAATATCAGCATTGCAAGAGAAACTACTGGATATTTCTTACCAAGCCCTGCAAAGCTTTCTATTCTTTCATTTTCAATAACACCGTTGTTTTTCAAAAGAGATATTATTGTAAAAGCTCCAATATTCATGAAACCATATATCATAGTATATAATGCAATTGACTGATAACCAAGCTCGTTTGCAGAAACAACACCTATAAGCATATAACCCGCATGGGAAATAGCTGAGTAAGCAAGCATTCTTTTTACATTGTTTTGGGCAAGAGCAACGAGGTTACCATACGTCATTGTAAGAACTGCAAGTATGGAGAAGAATAGCTGCCACTGAGCAGCAGCTGGTTCAAGGGCTATCCATACAAATCTTACAATAGCACCCATTGCAGCAGCCTTAGGTGCGACTGTCATAAAGCCTGTAGCAGGAGTTGGAGCTCCAGTGTAAACATCAGGTGCCCACATATGGAAAGGTACTGCAGAAATCTTAAATGCAAGACCTGCAAGCATCATAACCATCCCAAGCTTTATATTAAAATTATTCAGCCCATTTGCTTGAATCATGTTAGCAATATCTACATATTTTGTAGAACCTGTATAGCCATAAATGTATGAGAGACCAAACAGGAATATTGCCGAAGAGAAAGCTCCAATAATAAAGTACTTCAACCCTGACTCATTTGACTTGAGATTACCCTTCTCAAACCCCGCTAAAATATACATAGAGATTGCCATTGTTTCCATACCAGCATAGAGAACAGATAAGTCAGTTGCACTTACCATAAACATCATACCAATAATGCTGAAAAACATTATTGTATAAAATTCCCCTTTCAGTATGCCACGCTCTCTAAGATAATCTACTGAACCAAGTGTGGATAGGATGTAAGCGATTGCAAATACAAAAAAGAATGCAAAGGAATACATGTCCCACACTAAAGTTCCACCAAATCCAAATATTTTGAAACCACCTACTGGAATAGATGCAAGTAATGCTACTATGATAAAGAATATACCAAAATAACCTACACCTGACTTACTATTTTTACCAGCTATAACATCGATAACTATAAGAATAAGTCCAAATATAGTCATCAACAATTCAGGCATTATAGAAACTAAATTTTCAACCATCTCTGCCTCCCCTACTTCATCGCTACGCTAACAGCATTAAGCTGTTCTACAAGCTGTTTCACAGACTCATGCATATACGAAGTAAATGTCTCAGGATACATACCTGTCCAGAACACTATTATAATCAAAGGGAATATATAAAACACTTCCCTTACATTCATATCTTCAAGATGGTGCAAGTTAGGATTTACAGTCTGGAAAAATACCTTTTGATACATCCAGAGCATGTAAACAGCCGAGACAATAACACCTGTAGAAGCTATTGCAGCATATGTTGGGAAAGCTTTAAAAGCACCAACTAATACCAGGAACTCTCCAATAAAACCTCCCATACTTGGTAGGGCGACAGATGCCATTGTAAATATCAAAAATACAGTTGCATATACTGGAACTTTAGCAGCTATGCCACCGTAATCTGCAATCAACCTTGTATGAGTTCTCTCATATATCAAACCTATAAGTAAGAAGAGTGCCCCAGTAATTATACCATGATTAAACATCTGTAATATTCCACCTTCAATACCTGACTGATTGAAAGCATATATTCCAAGGGTAACAAAACCCATGTGACTTACAGACGAATAGGCAACGAGCTTTTTAACATCTTCTTGAACCATAGCAACCAATCCACCATATATTATTGCAATAACGGATAAAATTGCAATAAGTGGTACAAAATTTATAGATGCTATTGGTGTAATTGGTAAACAGAATCTCAAGAAACCATAAGTACCCATCTTCAAGAGAACACCTGCAAGAATTACAGAACCAGCTGTAGGTGCTTCAACGTGAGCATCTGGCAACCATGTATGGAATGGGAACATTGGAACCTTGATTGCAAAACCAAAGAAAAATGCAAGAAATACGATTGTCTGAAATCCTACAGGGAATTGTGCCCCCATCTCAGACATTTTTAATATGTCGAAAGTATAATTTCCTGTTACACTACCATATTTAAAATAAAGTGCGATTATTGCAAGCATCATGAAAACTGAACCTGCAAGTGTGTAAAGGAAAAACTTAACAGCAGCATAAACTCTTCTCTGCCCACCCCATACACCGATTATCAGATACATAGGAATAAGCATAGCTTCCCAGAATATGTAGAATAGGAAGAAATCTAAGGCACAGAAAACTCCTACCATTGCAGCTTCAAGTACAAGCATTGAGACATAAAACTCTTTTTGTCTCTTTTGAATATAGGTAAAAGAACCCAATATAGCTATTGCTGTTAATAGGGTAGTTAAAAATACCATAAGTATGGATATCCCATCTACACCAAGATAATAGTCTACATTAAGTGCCCTAATCCAGTAATATCTTTCTACAAACTGCATATTACCATTCATTTTATCAAAATTAGTCATAAGTGGAACAGTGAGTATAAACTCAATTACACTCGCTATAAAAGCACTCCACATTGCAAACTTCCCGTTCTTACCAAATATAAGTATAAACACGGCTGCAATAACTGGGAAGAAAATTAAAATCGATAATATATTATCCATCATTGTCAGCCTCCTATCCTACATAAAATATGGCTACGAGGATAACTACACCCACAACCATCGTGAAAATATATGTCTGTATTCTACCAGTTTGAAGATATCTTAGTATACCTCCAAAGAAATTAGCAACCTTACCAAAAGCATTCACTGTAAAGTCAATCACATTGACATCAAATCCTTTCCACAAGAATTTAGAAATAGTTACCACTGGCTGAACTATAAGAGCATTATATATCTCATCAAAGAACCATTTATTATAGAACAATTTGTGTATAGGTCTAAATGTCTTAATAGTTTTCTCTGGCAACTCAGGAGACTTGACATAATACAGGTAAGATAAAGCAATACCTGCAACCGCAACAACTATTGAAAGGAGCATCAACATAGTAGCAGTACTATGACTCATCTCATGTCCATGAACACCATGTGGGGTTAAAACTGGTCCAAGGAAGCTATGTATGTAACCACTCTCCAGAGGATAACCAAAAATGAAACCTACCACAACAGACAATACAGCCAGAAGAACCAGAGGCAATGTCATTTGCCATGGTGACTCGTGGGCATGATCATATAGATGATGATCCCTTGGCTTACCTGTGAAAACAGTCCACCAAAGCCTAAA
>JAIWOA010000057.1 GCA_020217115.1 Calditerrivibrio sp.
CATATAGAAAGCTGTCATAAAAGCTACTACTGTTCCTATAAACCATGCCAATTTGTGATCTGTAGCATAGGCCATGGCCAGTATCTCATCTTTACTCCAGAAACCTGCAAGAGGAGGTATGCCAGCAATTGCTATACAACCTATTAAGAAAGTGTAGGCAGTAATAGGCATCTTCTTTCTAAGACCACCCATTACTCTAAGATCAAGATTATCCTGCATTGCATGCATAACACTACCAGAACCAAGGAAAAGTAATGCTTTGAAAAATGCATGGGTAAATAGGTGGAATATACCAGCAATGTAAGCTCCTGTTCCTGTAGCCATTATCATATAACCTAACTGGCTGACAGTAGAATATGCAAGAACTCTTTTTATATCAAATTGAGTAAGACCTATAGTTGCACCAAGAAGTGCAGTTGCAGCACCAACATACACAACTATTTCACTGGTAACATGAGCCTGTGAAAAAAGTGGGTTACACCTTGCAACCATATAAACCCCTGCTGTAACCATTGTAGCAGCATGGATAAGAGCAGAAACAGGTGTAGGACCTTCCATAGCATCAGGCAACCAAACATGGAGAGGAAATTGTGCAGACTTACCAATTGCTCCACAGAAAAGACCAAATGTCATAAGGTCTATAAGGCTAAAATCTATACCAAAAAGATTAAAACTATTATTTTTTATTGCATTAATAGCCTCATAATTGAAGGCATCTGAATAGTTTAACCCTTTAAAGGTAACTATTACAAGTAGTAAACCTATATAAAAACCAAAATCCCCTACTCTGTTTACTACAAAAGCTTTTTTGTTTGCATCTGCAGCACTTTTCTTGTGAAACCAGAATCCGATAAGCAGATAAGATGAAAGACCAACAAGCTCCCAACCTACAAAAAGCATCATAAAGTTATTACCCATAACAAGAACAAGCATTGAAAGGGTAAATATTGAAAGGTATGTAAAAAATCTCCAGTAACCTTTATCATGATGCATATAGCCTATCGAATATATATGAACCATAGAACTTACAAAGGTAACTACAACAAGCATAATTGCAGTCAGAGGGTCTATAAGAATTCCAAATGGTATAACAATACCATCAGCAATAACCCACTCATACACTACAGTGTCTATTCTGTAACCATTCATAACCTTAAAGAATGTAAGCAGAGATATCCCTAAAGAGACAAGAACACCTGCAACGGCTACATAATGTGCCTTATCCTTTATGTAAAGTCTGCCAAAGATCCCGTTTATAATTAACGCCACTAAGGGTGCTAAAAGAATACCTAACTCTATCATTGGCAACTCCTTAACCATTCATCGTATTAAGTTCGTCTGCATTAACTGTAGGTCTATTTTTAAATAGGGCAATGATAAGAGCAAGACCTACTGCAGCCTCAGCTGCCGCCACAGCCATTATAAAGACTATAAAAACCTGTCCACCAAGGGCGTTAAGATATTTTGAAAAAGCTGCTAAGTTTATATTTACAGCATTGAGCATAAGCTCAACAGACATAAACATAACAATTAGATTTCTCCTAACTAATACCCCAGTCATACCGATACTGAATATTATCGCACTTAGTGCAAGATAGTGTTGTAATGTCATACTATCCTCCTAATCCTTCTTAGCTAACACAATTGCACCTATCATTGCTACTAAAAGCATTATAGATACAACTTCAAATGGCACTAAGTAGTTACTGAAAAGCTCATAACCAAACAGTTTAACATTCCCATACTGTTTGTAAGCCTCTTGAGTGTAAACTCCTGCCTTCCCTATAACATTTGCACTCTGCAAAGTCAAAAGCACCTGCACAAAAATGACAAATGAAGCAACAATCCCCAACACATATCTGAAAGGGATCCTGATAAACCCTTTACTTTTAGGATTAAGAAGCATAACTACAAACAGGTAAAGGACAAGAATAGCTCCTGCATATACTAAAACCTGAATAGCTGCTATAAACTCAGCATTCAATTGAACAAATATCCCTGCAACAGAAAAGAATGTGAGCAGCATCCATAGAGCAGAATGCACTGGGTTCTCCCTTGTTATCATAAATATGGAAGAGATGATAGCCAAAAATGCCAATATGTAAAAACCTAGCTGCTCCATATCTATTCTCCTTTTTTATAGTTTTTTACTAAATAGCCCATATTGACTTGATACTTACTCCTGTTGGAATCGACAGTATCAAATCTTCTACCCATATGTATAGCATCTTTTGGACAGGCTTCTTCACAAAATCCGCAGTAAATACATCTATCAAGGGCTATTTCAAATTTTCTTATCAACCTTTCACCGTTTGGACCAGCATCTGTTTCAATGCTGATACACTCAGCAGGGCAAACTTTCTGACAAAGATAACAACCAACACATTTTGGATTACCTTTCTCATCAGTTTTTATATAGTGGATTCCCCTAAACCTATCAAAAATTATAGGTTTTTCAAAAGGGTATTTTAATGTAACAGGTTTCTTAAACAAATGCTTGAAAGTAATCCCAAGACCCTGCAAGATCTCTGTAAAAAACAAGGTATCTATTATATTTCTCATCTTACACCCCTAATTGATCGCATAAAGCACTATAGAAGTTACAACAACATTCACAAGTGCAATAGGAATTAATATTTTCCAACCTAATGTCATAAGCTGGTCAAAACGAAGTCTAGGAAGTGTAGCTCTCAACCAAAGGTAGAAAAACATGAGTGCAACAATTTTAAGTATAAACCAGATAAAACTTGGTCCAAAAGGTCCATTCCAACCACCTAAAAATACTATTGTTGCAATGGAAGAAACAACATACATGTTTGCATATTCAGCAAGAAAGAACATTGCAAATTTCATACTTGAATACTCCACATGGAAACCAGCAACAAGCTCTGTCTCAGCTTCAGGAAGGTCAAATGGAGCCCTGTTAGTCTCTGCTATTGCAGAAATAAGGTAAACTACAAAAGCAACAAACTGAGGAACAATAAACCAGAAACCATTTGCCTGTGCCTCTGTAATACCTTTCAAACTAACAGTTCCAGCCAACAAAACTGGTCCAATTAGAGAAAGACCCATTGCTGTTTCGTAGCTTATTACCTGGGCTGAAGACCTGAGAGATCCCAACAATGCATACTTTGAGTTTGATGCCCATCCAGACATGATAATACCATATGTACCTACTGATGAAAGGGCAAGCACATAAAGCAACCCTATATTTACATCAGTGATATAAAGATGGTATTCAGTGCCAAACAAGTTAACTGTAGCATTAGTAAATGGGATTACCGCAAATGCACTCAAAGCTGGAATAAGACTTAACAAAGGAGCTATAATATACACAGGTTTGTCAACCATAGTAGGTATTATATCTTCCTTTGCAACCAGCTTCAAACCGTCTGCAATAGGCTGTAGTAAGCCTTTCCAACCAACATGTGTTGGTCCAAGCCTTACCTGCATATGACCTATAACTTTTCTTTCAAGCCAGGTCATGTAAGCTACACCCAAAAGCAGAACTGTGATTACTACGAGAATCTTGATAACCACAAAAATTAGTTCAACTAGCATAGCCAACCTCTTTTTTTATTTTTTTTATATCATTTAAAACTTCAATGATCTGATTATATTCCTTTTTCATACTCTCCATCTTTCCAATGGAGTCAACCAAATATAGTATTTTATCAAGCTGATTCTGTCTGCAAGCACTTTCCACAAGTCTTATAATATGATCTACATTCTTTACACCATTCATTATCCCTTTTTTTGCCACATCCACAGCTTCATCATACAAACCTTTCTTAATCAAAATATCTGTAAGTTTACCATAGACATCTACATAGTTGGGATTTACATCTATTATCTCTTTCAAAATCTCTATCGATATATCAATAGAGCCTTTATAGTACATACACAAGGCATAGTAGTATTTTGCGGAAGTGTGTTGTCCATTACTTTTTATTATAGCGCTAAACAACTCTGTTGCGTTATCAAAATCTCCCATCTCAAAATACAACGTTCCAAGTAAAAATTTTGCCCTGTTATTTTTACTATTCAACTCTATAGATTTTTTTAAAGCATTTATACCCTCAGAGTGCTGAAACATTCTTGAATATGCCATCCCAAGTCTATAGTAATACTGGGAATAGCTGCTATCTATTCTTATGGCCTCCTTGAGATTTTCAATAGAATCTGTAAATTCTCCGATATCATAATAGGCCAAGCCCTTATAAAAATGGGCCTGACCATCAGAATCACCAAACTTTTCAACATATCTACTTAAACACTCTATCGCCATCTCAGGTTCGCCTTTCAAATAGTAATGTATTCCATCCTTCAAATCTTTCTCATGCATGCTTTATAAGTTCTACTCTTTGATACTCCCCTTTAGCTAAAATGGCTTCAGTCCCCTTGTAATTCATAGGGATAGAAACAACACCCCTGGGATTATACTTCTCAATCTCCACATAGAACTTTTTCATTGTTTCTCCAGCTTTGACAGTAACCAAATCTCCATCCTTAAGGTTGAGATCAGCAGCATCTTCAGGGTTTATCTCTATCGTTGCTTCTTTATAAACCTTAGTTAAATCTGGAGACCATGTAGTAAAAGTACCAGAATGGAACCTTAAACTACATCTGTAAAGCTCATAGCTTCCACTGCCAACAATTTCATACCTGGCATTTACATCTTTAACTGCGTATGGATACTCAACAACCCCACCATTGAAATCCACTCCACTATAATTAGAAATCTCTTTTCTGATCAATTCTTGGGCTGCATCAACACTATCAGGAGCTTTTCCTCCCAGTGAATTTATCAAAGATACAAGAAGATCAAAATCAGAAATCAAACCTTTATCTATTGCAGGGTTTACAGTTTGAACTCTACCTTCAAAGTTTGTAAAAGTCCCTGACTTTTCTGCAAATGTTGCAACAGGAATGTATAGGTCTGATATTGCAGATGTCTCTGTGAAATATGGATCTGTGGACAAGATAAATTCAAGCTTTGACAATACCCCAACGAGGTTTACATAACCTGGATTTACAGCAATATTTTCACCGAGAACAACAAGTGCCTTTATCTTATCTCTCCCAAGTCCATCAACAAGGTCTGCACCTGTGGCACAACCCATGTCAACAATACCTTGTGAATTGTTTTTTAGCTTGCATGGAATAAGTTTTACTTTAGGTTGAGCCTTCTTAATCCTGCTAACAACAGCAAGATCTGCTTTGCTGTAAGGATTAAAAACTAAAACAGGGGAATTAGCAGCTAAAAGTTTTGATGCTGCCTCACTACATCTGTTTGATTTACCTTCAACAGCATCTGCAAAATCATTTATCAATCCCAATAATTCTGAAGGTTTACCTGTGTAAAATTCACTTGCAACTCTCTTGAGAGCTGTCATCTTAGGATAAAATACCCTTAAACCACCCTCATTTTTTCTTGCAGTCATTCTGATAAAAAACCCCAAAACAGGGTTAGATTCTGTGACATCAATATTGAGAACTGTTATATCGTCAGCATTTTCTATATCAGCATAGGTACCTTCTGGCATAGCATCATCTGTCTCTGAAGAGAAAATATATGGTGTACCTATAACATCTTTTGCCAGCTTTCTCGCAAGAAATGCCTCTTCATTAGTAAGCCTTGAAGACACAACCACACCAATCGAATCACTTCCATATTTACTCTTAATTTCTGCCAACTTTTTAGAAGCTGTTGAAATTGCATCTTCTATAGATATATTCTTAAACTCTTCACCAACTTTAATTTTTGAATTCTTTTCTCTTTTTACATTATTGATAAGTTCAAAACCAAATCTACCTTTGACACAAAGTAAACCCTTATTAACCCCAAGATCATAATCCTCTTTTATCCTGAAGACTTCATTATCTTCGCTGTCTATCAAGATTGAACATCCACATGAACAAAGTCCACAAATAGACTCGGTTTTTTGCAAATTCCATGGTCTGTTTTTAAACAGATAAACTCTGTTATTCAAAGAACCAACAGGACATACACTCATACATTGACCACAGAATTCACAATTCCATGGCTGGTTAAAGGATGTTCCAATAATAGTATCTGTACCTCTGTTCTGAAAACTTATTGCCTGGATATTCACAACCTCATCACATATCCTTACACATCTACCACAAAGAACACACCTATCAATATCCCTTTCAATGAATGGGTTTGTATGATCAACTGGGGTATCATTTGGTTTTGGATCAAACCTCACCTGACTTACACCAAATTCATAGGTGAGATCTTGTAATGTACATTCTCCACCCTTATCACACACAGGACAATCAAGGGGGTGGTTAATGAGAAGCAGCTCAATAAGAGTTTTTCTTATTTTTGCCAGCTTATCATTTTTTGTAGTTATCTCCATATTATCCATTACCGGTGTTGTACAGGCAGTCATTAATTTTGGATTATTTTTAACCTCTACAAGACAAACTCTACAAGCTCCAAAAGGTTTTAACACCTTGTCATGGCAGAGTATCGGAATATGAACACCTGCTTTTTCAGCAGCTTCAAGTATAGTAGAATTTGGTTCTACTTGAACATCTACACCATCTATCTTTACATTAACCATAGACTTTCCCCTTCATTAATCTATTGCATTAAATGGGCAGTTAACAATACACTCCCTACATTTAACACATTTAGACTTGTCTATATAAGCCACTTTACCTTTTTCCCATGTTATAGCACCAACAGGGCAAACCTTAAAACATATACCACATTTTTTACATCTATCATCTGCAACAACAAATTCAATAAGTTCAGAGCACTCTCTGGCAGGACATTTTTTATCCTTGATATGAGCCTCATATTCATGCCTGAAATATTTAATTGTTGTCAAAACTGGGTTAGGTGCTGTCTGTCCCAAACCGCAGAGAGATGCAATTTTAATATCATTGGCAAGATCTTGCAGAGTTTCAATGTCACCTTCACGACCTTCACCAGTGGTAATCCTTTTTAATATATCAAGCATCGTTTTTGTTCCGATCCTGCAAGGTATACATTTACCACAAGACTCCCTCTGTGTAAATGTTAGGAAGAAATGAGCAACGTTTACCATACAGTTTGTCTCATCCATTACAACAACACCACCAGAACCCATCATGGCACCAGCAGCAATAAGTGAATCGTAATCTATAGGTGTATCAAGGAGGTGTTCTGGAATACATCCACCAGAAGGACCACCCAACTGAACAGCCTTAAATTTTCTCTTCTTAGCTATACCACCACCAACATCAAAAATTAACTGCCTTATTGTTATACCCATTGGGACTTCAACAAGACCTGTACTTTTGACCTTCCCACTCAAAGCAAATATTTTGGTACCTTTTGATTTTTCAGTACCCATTGATGCGTAATAATCTGCTCCATCAAGGATAATTAAAGGAAGGTTAGCAAAGGTTTCAACATTGTTAACATTTGTTGGTTTTGCCCATAAACCCTTAACAGCTGGAAATGGTGGTCTTGATCTTGGCATCCCCCTCTCACCTTCAATAGATGCTATAAGTGCTGTTTCTTCACCACAAACAAATGCACCAGCCCCCTCTTTGAGATGGAGATGAAATTCGAAATCTGTTCCAAGGATATTTTTACCTAAAAATCCCCTCTCCTCTGCAACCCTAAGTGCTTTTTTGACCCTTTTTATTGCAAGGGGATACTCTGCTCTACAATATATATAACCCTCTTTACAACCTATAGCATAGGCTGCTATCAACATACCCTCTATAACAACATGGGGATTACCTTCAATAATACTTCTGTCCATAAAAGCACCAGGGTCACCTTCATCGGCATTACATATAAGATATTTCAGATCACCCTTCGATGCTCTACAAAAGCCCCATTTCATACCTGTAGGGAATCCGCCACCACCCCTACCTCTTAGTCCAGATTTTTTTACCTCATCTATAACCTGCTCAGGAGTCATCTCTTTCAATACTTTTTTGATGGCATCATAACCACCAAGTGAGATGTAGTCATCTATATCTTCTGGATCAACCTTACCACAATCTTTTAAAACATATCTTTTCTGAAGTTTATAAAAATCGTAATAGTCCTTTTTAGCTGCCCATTTATCTACAACCTGACCAGCTCCTATATGCTCTTGAACTATTGAAGGGACCATTTCAGGTGTAACATGTTCATAGGTTATAGGCCCCATACCTGGAAGATGTATGTCCACCAAAACATCCCTTGCACAAAGCCCTCTACAACCAGTAGCTTTAACCTTACAATTTCTTTCCTTTAAAACTGCACTAATACCCTCTTTTTCAAACTCAGCAGCAAAGGCATCCATAACTTCATAACCACCGGAAGCAACCCCGGCAGTCCCCATACATATATGAACTTCTATAATATCATTATTTGCACTCATTTTATCTCCCCCTAATCCTGTTTTTGAGCGTATTCTTTAAAAATACTTCTAGCTTGCTCAGGGGTCAAATTTCCATAGGTTTTGTCATTTATCATAATAACAGGCGCCATACCACAGGCACCAATACAGGAAACCTCTTCCAGGGTAAACTTAATGTCACTGGTCGTCTCTCCATTGGAAATTCCAAACTCCTCTTTGACCACCTCAGATATCCTTCCAGAACCTTTTACATGACAGGCAGTTCCACGGCAAACCCTTATCACATATTTACCTCTTGGAGTAGTATAAAACTGAGCATAAAATGTCAAAACACCATAAAGTGTGTGTGAGGATATATTAAGATTTTCCCCTATTCTATCAATCATATCACTAGATAAATACCCATAGTGTTCCTGAACCTTTTGTAGTACAGGGATTGTGGCACCCTTTCTACCTTTGTATTCAGCGCACACTTCATCTATCATAGTGAGGTCTATAGCTTCTTTTTCAACAACATCTTCCATATCTAACCCCTCTACCTATCTATTTCACCGAGAACTATATCAACACTACCTATAATTCCCACAAGGTCAGCTAACATGTGGCCCTTCGCCATAGCCTCAAGAGCACCAAGGTTAACATACGAGGGTGCCCTGATCTTCAACCTGTAAGGTTTAGTATCCCCATCACTGACTATATAAAATCCAAGCTCACCCTTTGGAGCTTCAACACATCCGTAGGCCTCACCCTTTGGTGCCGCAAAACCCTTAGTTATTATATAAAACCTTCTTATTAGAGCTTCCATCTTCTCATATACATCTTCATGTGAAGGGATCTCTATCCTTGGATCATCTGTCATTACAGGACCTTCAGGTATCTGATCAAGAGCCTGTTGAAGAATCTTATTAGACTCCCTCATCTCTTTTACCCTTACAAGGTAACGTGAATATATATCACATCCGTCAGACACTGCCACTTCAAATTTAAATCTATTATATATTCCGTATGGTTCATCTCTCCTCAGATCAAAATCTATACCTGAACCTCTCATAATAGGGCCACTTACACCATAATCGAGGGCATCTTCCCTAGAAAGTTTACCAATACCAACAGTTCTGGAAAGCCAAATTCTATTTTTTGTAAGAAGGTTTTCGTAAGTATTTATTCTATCATCAAATATACTCACAAACTCTTTTAGCTTTTCAAAGAAAAGTGGAGGAACATCTTCCCTTATACCACCAACCCTTATCCAGGAACTTGTCATTCTTTGCCCTGTGGCAATCTCAAACATATCAAGGATAAGCTCCCTTTCCCTGAAAGCATAGAGAAAGACTGTCATTGCACCTATATCAAGAGCATGTGTAGCTATCCAGACAAGGTGGCTTGCAGCTCTCGCAAGCTCTGCAAAAATAACCCTCAAATACTCAGCCCTTTCAGGAATTTTTACATCAAAAAATTTCTCTACAGCCAAACAATATGCAAGATTGTTTGATAGAGGA
Organism: Calditerrivibrio sp.; assembly: GCA_020217115.1. Classification (GTDB taxonomy): domain Bacteria; phylum Chrysiogenota; class Deferribacteres; order Deferribacterales; family Calditerrivibrionaceae; genus Calditerrivibrio. Next base: position 9,875 of record JAIWOA010000057.1, read on the forward strand.
GAAAGGTAATCCAATCTATCTGTCAATGGGATAAATTGATGGTATGTTCTATGTTCTGCAAGCTTTTCAACACCCCTATGCAGAAAACCTACGTCAGGTCTCACACCAACAATAGTCTCTCCATCAAGATCAACAACAAGCCTCAAAACACCATGGGTACTTGGGTGTTGAGGTCCCATATTGACAGTAACAATTTCACTTAAATTATCTTTTACCATAGCACTCATTTAAGCACCTCTAAACTATCTGCTGAACTTAAGGCCTAAGCCTTGTTCATCAGCATTATTAAACCACTTTCTTCCCTTAAGCGGATAATCTTTCCTGAGAGGATGCCCTTCAAAGAATTCAGGCAAAAGTATTCTTCTAAGATCAGGATGTCCTTCAAATTTAACACCCACAAGATCGTATTGTTCCCTCTCAAGATAGTTCGCACCCTTCCATATATCAACGACACTGTCTATTTTATCACCTTCAATAGCAACTTTTACAAACACTCTGATCTTGTTTGCCACAGAAAACAGATTGTAAACTATATCAAACTTTTCCTTCCTCTTAGGCCAGTGAGTTGCAACAATATCTACAAGGTATTCAAAACCAAAATCATACTTCATACTTCTAAGAAGCTCCTTGTAGCAAGATCTGTCAACAACGATAAATCTGGATCCAAACTTTTCATAACTACTCGTCTTAGAAGGAAACTTTTCTTCTATTTTTTTTACCAAATCACTAAAATTCATACGCACCTCACTTTCTCAACACTTTGTCACTCTTGATCTTCTCCTGAAGAGCAACAAGAGCATCTAACAAAGCTTCAGGTCTTGGTGGACATCCAGGGATATAAAAATCTACTGGCACTATCTCATCCACACCCTGAACTGTAGAATATGTATCAAAAATCCCACCACTTGTGGCACAGCTACCCATTGCAATAACCCATTTAGGTTCAGGCATCTGATCATAAACCTTTCTAACTACTGGAGCCATTTTCCTGGTAACAGTTCCAGCAACAATCATAAGATCCGATTGTCTTGGAGTAGCCCTAAAAATAATTCCAAGCCTGTCAAGGTCATATTTGGAAGCACCAGCAGCCATCATCTCTATAGCACAACATGCAAGACCAAAGGTAACTGGCCATAAAGATGAACGCCTTGCCCAATTGATTACCCCATCAACAGTAGAAGTAATAATATTGTCTGAAAACTTATGCTCCATTAAGCCCATTCTAACGCTCCTTTCTTCCAAGCATAAAAATAGCCAAACACTAAGATTATGATGAAGACAATCATTTCAATAAGACCAAAAAGCCCTAATACATCAAAAGAAACTGCCCAGGGAAAAAGAAATACCGTTTCCACATCAAATATCACAAAAAGCATAGCAATTACATAAAACCTAACATTGTACCTCTGCCTTGCATCACTAAATTCAGGCATACCGCACTCATAAACGCTTAACTTGACCTTTTCAGGTTTTCTGGGTCTTATCAAAAAACCCACCGAAATACTTATAAGACCTATTAGTGCCGCTATCACTAACATTAATGCAATTGGTAAATATCCGCTCATATTCTCACCTCTGTATTTTGTATACAGTATTCAACCTTCTAACATATCAAAACAAAACTGTCAACAATAAACATCGTTTTACCATCAATAATATTTATAACATAAACAGCTATAAAACCTGACTATAAAAGTATGTATTAATAATTTCTATTAGTAGTATCATAACACACTATCAATATTTCAAACCATATTTTGCAATTAATTGTAACATATCAAAAGGTAACGCTGATTCAAAGGAAACAAATTCACTCTTAAATGGATCAGTGAAAGATATTTTACTGGAATGTAGAGCCTGCCTTGATATACCATAACTCATCACTTTTTTCCCACCATAAAGCTCATCACCTATTAAAGGAAAACCTATATGTGACATATGTACCCTTATCTGATGAGTTCTACCTGTAAATATTCTTACCCTGCATATAAATATATTTTTACCTCTATCAATAACTTCAACATTGCTTATCGCTATCTTACCCTCATCCACAACAGCCATCTTTTGACGATTATTTTTACACCTACCTATATAATTTTCTATTTTATAGCTATCTCTTTCTGGATTCCCGGAGCATATTGCAATATACTCCTTAATGACATCCCTATCTGCAAACATACTGGATAGCTTTTGTCTTGCATCTCTATTCTTTGCTATTATCATCACTCCTGAAGTGTCTTTGTCTAACCTATGAACTATACCTGGTCTGCAATTTTCATCATCATTGATAACAAATCGATGTAGAATACCATTTACTAATGTATCAGAATTATTCCCTGGTGCTGGATGAACCACAAGACCAGCTGGTTTATCTATGACAGCATAGTTTTGATTGTCTTCCAAAACATTGAATGGTATATCCTTTGGTGTCAAATCTATAGACTCATCAGGAATTTTAACCAAACAAACATCTCCAGAATTTACTTTTGAAGAGGCTTTGCATATCTTGCCATTCAATAGGACGAGTCCATCATCAATGATATTTTTAAAAAAAGATCTTGAATAACCTAATTTAGAAAAAAGATACTGGTCTATTCTCTTTCCAGAATCTTCAGCAATCAATCTTATTTCCTCAATAATTTTCACATCTTTTGACATAACATATCTGTATATCAAATAAAATAAAAACTTCAATAAATTTGTTTTTTTACCATATTACTATTGAATTGGAAGATATTTAAATATATAATTTTTTATGACAAAATTTAGCAGAAGAATGATTTTTGCACACACAGTGGAAGATCTCTTTTCATGGCATGAAAGAAAAGGAGTTATAAAAAGGTTAATACCTCCATGGGAAAATGTATCAGTAATAAAGGAGCCAGAATCCCTAAATAATTCAGAGGCAGTATTACTACTAAAGCTTGCCCCACTGGTGCAATTTAGATGGCATGCAATACACCTCGATTACATAAAAAATAAGCAATTCAAAGATATACAGCTTTCTGGCCCCTTTAGAAAATGGGAACATAAACATATTTTCAATGAAATAGATGGACAACATTCAGAGCTTGTGGATGATATAGATTTTGAGCCTATGTTCAGACTATTCTCTAATATTTTTGCAGAAAAAGTTATTTTACAAAAATTATCTTCTACCTTCGCTTACAGACATACAATTACCAGAAATGATCTTGACTTTCTGAATAGTATAAAACCTGAAAAAAAATTGAATATCGCAATAGCAGGTTCACGAGGGATGATAGGGAGGGCATTAATCCCTTTACTGGAAAGTCATGGACACACAGTATACCCTATCTTTAGAGAACAAATTGATAATTCAGTATATTTTGATCAAATAAATTCTACTCTCACAGGTAATCAAGAAAATATAGATATAGTAATTAATCTTGCAGGTGAACCGATAGGGGAGAGTCGATGGACAGATGAGAAAAAGACACTATTTGAAAAAAGTCGAATAGATTTTACAAAATCTTTAATTACAGCATGTTCAAAACTACCTCAGAAACCATTCCATTTCATAAATGCATCCGCTATAGGATTTTATGGGAATCGAAATACCTTGTTGACAGAAGAATCTCCAAAGGGGGATCTTTATATCTCTGACCTATGCGAAAAATGGGAAAAATCTACAGAAAATAGTTTTATGAAAACGACAATTTTGAGAATAGGTGTAGTCTTATCTCCTGCTTCGGGGGCACTGAGAAAACTTATAAATCTTTGCAATTTAAATCTAGGGGCAAAGCTGGGTACAGGGGAACAATTGATAAGCTGGATAACAATAGATGACCTTATCTACAGCATTTTACATATAATATACAACAAACTGGAGGGTGTTTTTAATATGACGACGCCACATCCAGTAACCCAAAGGGAGATGGTGGACAAAATTTCTGCTAACCTTAAAAGAACAAGATTCATATCTCTAAATGAGGATCTTGTTAGAGCAGTATATGGCAAAATGGGTGATGAAATACTGTTGTCAAGTAGCAATGCATATCCAGAAAAGCTTATAAAGAGTGGTTTTAACTTCTATTTTGAGAATATAGATAAAGCACTGAGACATTTGATGGGGATAAATTCATGAGTGAAAAAAATAGAGCAATATTTTTTTGTATCATATTAATTGCACTCCTATTTGGTTTTATGCATCATTTCTTTCCAGAAATACATTTTGAAAGGCTTCATATTTTCCTTTTAAATTTATGCACAGGTGGAACTCTCATAATATACTTAACTGAAGGTAAAACTATATTTTCATTAAAAACTACTGTTTTTTTTATATCATCTTTTATATACGCAATATTTTCATTTTTAGAGATCTACAATATGGCTATAGCAATATCTCTTCTCCTTTTTGTAGTTGTTGAAACAATACGAATAAAAAAATTCGGTTTTTTTCCCTATAATTTTTTTGATACAAAATCTAAAATGGCGGAAAAATTTCACAATGCATCTTTATTATGTCTATCAATAGGAATTTTACTATCGACATTTGCAATAATAAATCATGAATATCTGAAGCTTTTACCCTTTAGAAAATTTGAGTTAAATACCTTTTTTCTCGGTTTTTCGTTCCCTGTTTCATTGATAACATTGTCAATAATATTCTCAACAATGAAAAAAGCTCCATCTAATACCCATAAAATATTAAAAATATTATCTTTCTGGATTATAAATGTCGGGGTCATAATCTTTTTCATATTTATTTTATTTGAGTCATTTATTCTTGAACTAATCATCTCCTTGATACTTTTTTTCACTGTAGCATTGGTTTTCTGGATGTATTATAGACTTGGCTTCAAAGAACAAAGAAAACTTTTTCTCTCATCTGCAATAGGATTTTTAAATATTACTGCAATAACAGGAGTTGCCTACATATTTTTATATTTTACTAATCATTACACCCCGGAAAATAGTAAAATAATAAAAGATATACACAGAATAGTTTCTCTATATGGATGGAATCTTACAGGTATAATAGTTATTTTGAGGAATAATGATTTTCCAATTGATCTTAATTCCTATAGAATAATTTTGTTGCACTGGATTTCAACAATCATACTAATACCTGCTGGATACTATTTCCCAGCCATGGCCCTGATAGCAACAATAACCTTTGGAGTATTTATATACATTGTACTCTTTAGAAAAACTAAAACGATATCTATGGATGGAAAAGTTCCTGAATTTTAGAACTTCTAAAATCGAAAATATCCTTTAGTTTTCTACCTACATAACCGGACAAAATCTCCCCAAAAGGGTAAAATGGCAACATATAATTTACAATATCTGTCATTTCAACACCACCTTCAACCTCTTTAAAGATATGCTGGTGATGCCAGAATTTATAGGGACCAAACCTCTGTTCATCTACAAAATAAAAAGGTTCTCTTACATGTGTTATCTCTGTTACCCATTTAAAAGGTATATTTAATATTGGAGAAACTCTGTATTCAATAATCATACCTGCATACATTCTACTATCAATTTTAGTAACAACATTAAATCCAAGCCAATCTGGAGTTATTTCCTCAAGATTGTAGGGGGAAGAAAAATATTCCCACACCCTATCGATATCCATTTTCAATAGCTGAACCCTTTTTAATGTATACAATTTCATCCTAATTTAAGCAAAAATGGGAATATTGTTGTCAAAAAGGATACTATGATTGTTAAAGAGCCTGAAATCATCAAAATACCCACCAATATCAAAAACAGACCAGAAACTCTTTCGACTATTAAAACATACTTCGAAGCCTTTTTCATGTTACTTATCACAAATCCGAGTAAAATAGCAGATATGAGAAATGGGATCCAAAGACCCAGAGAATATACGAAAAGCATTGACATACCATACAACACAGTTTCTCCCCTTGATGCGAGTGACAATACACCTGCCAGTATAGGACCTACACAGGGTGTCCATCCAAGTACAAAGGCTATACCAAGTAAAAAAGCTTCAACGAAGAAAGGAGCGTTGATACGTTTGTAATTCCATTTCTTCTGAATGAGTAATTGATTTATCTTATAAAGACCAAGAAGATGAATACCCAGTATAATTATTATAATACCAGCTATTTTTTCAAAGTAAATCCTGTATGTATTGAGTATTTTACCAATTTCCGTAGCAGTAGCTCCAAGTAATACAAATATGAGGGTAAAGCCTAACCCAAAAAAAACAGCACCAAAGAATGCCTTAACCTTTGCACCTTTACAATTTTGAGAAGTAAGACAATCTATACTTTCCCCAGAAATAAAAGATATGTAGCCCGGAAGTAGGGGTAATACACAGGGGGACAAAAAAGTTAATAAGCCAGCAACAAACACTCCAAAGAATGTAACATTTTCCATATGGACCTCGTTGATATATTCAGAATATAGAATATATTTTTAAAACTGATATTGTCAAGATCCCTTTAAATTTCATCCCTTGAAAAATCTGAAATTTTTTGTAATTTATCTTTCTGTAACAAAAAAATAATGAGGTGAAATGATGTCAGTAAGTAATTTTGAATTTAAAGCAGAGGTAAAGGAGCTGCTAAACCTTGTGATAAACTCACTATATTCACACAAGGAGATATTCTTGAGGGAGCTTTTGTCTAATGCCTCCGATGCCATCAATAAAGCAAGATATCTAAGTCTTACAGAAAATGATTTCAAAATCGATAGCAGTGGCTGGAAAATAAAGATAGTAATAGACAGGGAAAATAAGACATTGACCATCTCAGATAACGGTATAGGTATGGACAGAGATGATATCATAAATAATCTTGGTACAATAGCTAAATCGGGTACAAAGGAATTTGCTGAGAAAATCAAAAAGATAAAAGAAACTGGTGATATGAGTCTAATAGGCCAATTTGGTGTAGGATTTTACTCAGCTTTCATGGTAGCAGAAAAGATAGAAGTAACATCCCAAAAAATAGGAGCAGCTTCTGCTGTTAAGTGGAGTTCATCAGCTGATGGCAGTTACACTGTGGAAGATGTAGAGAAAGATGGGAATGGAACAGATGTAAAACTTTTTATAAAAGATGAAGACAAAGAATTTTTAGATAGCTGGAGAATAAAAGGGATCGTAAAAAAATACTCTGACTATATAGAATATCCCATTGTGATGGATGTTGAAAAAGATAATAAGGTAGAGGAAGAGACCATCAATTCGATGCAGGCGATATGGTTAAAAAACAGATCTGATGTAAAACAGGAAGAATACAATGAATTTTACAAACATATTTCCCATGATTTTATGGATCCATTAGAGACAATTCACTACAAAGCAGAGGGTACTCTGGAATTCACTGCACTGTTATTTATACCTTCGAAAAAGCCCTTTGATATTTACTACAAAAGTGGTAAATTTGGGCCAGCACTCTATGTAAAAAAAGTCCAGATCATGGAAGCCTGCGAAGAGCTCGTCCCACAATATCTAAGGTTTGTAAAAGGGGTTGTTGATTCATCAGATCTCCCATTAAATGTATCAAGGGAGATGTTGCAAAATAATAGGCAGATTACCCAGATAAACAAAAATATCACTAAAAAGATTCTTGATACTGTCAAATTAATGAAGAAAAATGACTTCTCAAAATATGAAATTTTTCATAACGAATTTGGAAATGTACTGAAGGAAGGGATACACACCGATTTTGAAAAGAAAGAGGAGATAGCTTCTTTAATAATATTCAACACGCTAAAGAATCTTGATAAAAAGATAGATTTTGATACCTATCTTGAAAATATGGCAGATAATCAGGAGGAGATCTATTACATTACAGGAGATACAATAGAGGAGATACAAAAATCACCACAACTTGAATATTTTAAAGACAAAGGGATAGATGTAATCCTTCTTACCGGAGAAATAGATGAGATAATAATGGGGTCTCTAAATGAATACAAAGGGAAAAAGGTTAAATCTATAGTAAAGGGTGAAATAAAAATAGACGAAAGTGTTAAAAATGAGATTAAGAAAAAAGAGGAAGAGTTTAAGGATTTAATAGATAAGCTAAAAGAATATCTCAAAGATAACGTTAAAGATGTTAAACCTGGTACAAGGCTAAAAGATTCTCTATGCTGTCTTATTGGCGATGAACATGATATAGATGACAATATGCGAAGATTGTTTGAATCTATGGGGCAAAAGATTCCAGAATCTAAGAAAATCCTTGAAATAAATTTTTATCATCCTGTAACAAATAAAATGAAGGCTTTATTCGACGTAGATCCCAAAAGTCCAAAGATAAAAGATTATGCCGAATTAATTTTTGATCTTGCTCTTATTTCAAATGGTGAAAAACCAAGGAATACAGTAGATTTTACGAAAAAGATATCAGAGTTAATGTCTGAATCTATATAAACAATAAAAAGTAGTGGGGGCAAACCCCACTACTTCATTAAAAACTAATGTCAGCTCAATCAAGTAAAAAATTCATATTAACTTTTATCTTTAAAGTTAGCTCACCATGGGGCGGAAATGTTATATTGTAAAGTCTTATTTTTACATAATCTTCCAATTTTGCATCCCCTGCTTTACGTAATGTTGTTATATTTCTTACCCTTCCAGATCCTTCTATCTCTATTTCAAATAGAAATTCTCCAGAAAGATTTTCTCTTTCAAGATATTCATGAATATCCATTTTTTCCTTAAGTATTTTGAGAAATTCTGATTCATAGGCAGTTCTATCAAAACTGTATTGAAGAGATGGTATTTTTGAGTAGTTATTTTTCATCGTAATATCTTTTACTTTTTCAGAAATATCTCTATTCATAAGATCACTGTAATTTATCGACTGCATCACATTATTAGATCGACTAATTTTCATAAGTTCAACAACAAAAAGTTCTGGTATCCTTTTCAGATCTCCCTGATTCATCTTTATTGGTATGAGAAAGATAGATAAATGTATCATAAAAGAGAAAACTACAGACAATTTTATGGCATTTTTGCTACAAAAGCTTAGTTTCATAACAGTTTATATCAATATCAAATTGATATTACAATAGAAATATATCAGATTGCCGCAACAAAAAGAATAATTGTTTCCATAACTTCGATATAACACCCAATCATATCTCCGGTCCAGCCACCAATGATTTTTTTATATAAAATAATAAAAATAAACGTAGATAAACTAAAAAATAATAATAAATATAAAAATAGCTGTAAACCCATAAAAAAAGAAACTACAAAAGGGGCAAATAAGAATATAAGCTCAGGCTTATATAGAGAAAAGCCATTAAAAAAATCCCCTGTACCTTTGCTTCGAGCATAGGGTAGGGATTTCATTATAACAATAGCTCCAAATCTTGAGCAGGAGAATGCAACAAATACAGCAAAGGGATCAATATGTTTTAGAAATTCATACTTTGATAAAAGTAAGATAAAAATTGACAGTGCCCCAAATGTACCAATTCTACTGTCTTTCATTATTTCAAGCTTCTTTTCCCTATCTTTATGGGAGAAAAAGGCATCTGCACTGTCGGCAAGCCCATCAAGGTGAAGCCCACCTGTGATAATTATCATATATATCAATGCAATAAGCTCTTTAAATTTTATATCACCACTCAAAATTGAGTAAGCTGGAGTAGCAATAATCAACCCAACCAGTGGAAAATAAAATATCGCATTTTTGTTATCGTATTTTTTTAGATTGATCCTGATTATGGTCAAAAAACCTAT
>JAIWOA010000058.1 GCA_020217115.1 Calditerrivibrio sp.
GTATCTTTTTATCTTCCAGAATTAGAAATCTTAATTAGTGGAGATACTCTTTTTAATTGCTCTGTAGGTAGGACAGATTTCCCCTATGGCAATTTTGATGATTTAAAGAGATCCATCAGGTTACTTTACGAACTACCAGACAATACGCTTGTAATACCTGGACATGGAGAATTCACAAATATAGGATACGAAAAAAAGCACAATCCTTTTGTGAAATTTTAAAGGGGTGACAATCTTAAAACTAAACATTGAAAACTCATAATTCAACACTATGTGACATTTTAAATTAGTAACCACAGTAATTATGAAAAGTAGTTGATTTTTTATTATTAATGTGTTAGTTTAAAAATAAGTGGGTATTATCCCACTTATTTTTTTGTTTACAGGTGGTGTTGGTGTTAGGTAAAGAAAATAATCATATTGTAGAGAAAGTTAAGTCTTTTTGTGAGTCTATCTCACACAAATTTGGTGTTGATATCTTTGATGTTCAGTTTAGAAAAGAACATTCCGGCTACACGTTGAGGGTATTTTTAGATAAAGAGGGATTAACCCTTGATGAATGTTCAGCTTTTAGTAAGGAATTGTCTAAGTGGTTGGACGATGAGGATATTTTATCCTTTAGTTACAATCTTGAAGTGTCAAGTCCGGGATTGAATAGACCTATAAGAAAGTTGCAGGATTTTGAAAAGTATTCAGGTAGAAAATGCAAGGTGGAGTTACTTAAAAAAGATGCTGAAGGTAGAAAGCATTTTACCGGTTATATTAAGGGTGTTGATGGTGAAACAGTATTGCTTGATTTGAAAAAAGAGGTTGTGAGTATATCGTATAGTGATATCAAAAAAGCCAATCTTGAATTTGAATTTTGAAAAATAAAATAATTAGGTTATATAAGAATTAGGAGGTAGTATGATCAAAGAGATTTTAAAGGTTGTTGATGAGCTTGTGAGGGAAAAGGGGTTTAGTCGCAAGGTTATATCCAATGCTTTGCGAGATGCTATATATACAGCTTTGCAGAAAAAACTTGGAAAATATGGTGAGCCTGTAGTTGAAATTGATATTGAAAAAAATATCTTCAATGTTTTTGTTCCAAAAGAGGTGGTAGAAGATGTTGATAGTGTTTGGCACGATATTCATATCGATGATGCTAAAAAAATAGATCCAGATGCAGAACTTGGAAAGATAATCCTTGTCCCTGTAACAATTGATGAGATTGGAAGGCAGCTTGCCACTACTGTAAAGATGAGGCTGAATGAAAAACTGAGGGATGCAGAGAAGGATATAGTTTATTCGGAGTTTCAAAATAAAGTAGGGGAAATTATCACTGGTATTGTTTTGAAATCTGATAGGGATGGTATAACGATATCCATAGGTAAGACTGAAGCGGTTTTGCCAAGAAAAGAGATGATCCCCGGAGACTATTATACAAGGGGTGATTACATAAGGGCCCTATTGATGGAAATAAGAGTTGTCAGGGGATGGCCTCAGCTTATGCTTAGTAGAACCCATCCAAATTTCCTTAAAAAACTTTTTGAATCTGAAATACCTGAGGTTTTTGATGGGGTTGTTGAGGTTAAGGCTGTTTCAAGGGAGCCTGGTGATAGAGCAAAGGTTGCTGTCTATTCTACAAATTCAAATATTGATCCTGTTGGCTCCTGTATAGGTATAAAAGGTGTTAGAATAAATGCCATAAGTAACGAATTAAGGGGGGAGAAGATAGATGTTATACATTGGTCACCAGATCCTGTAAAGTTTGTTTGTGCATCCATTTCTCCTGCAGAAGTTATAGTCACAAATATTTTTGAGGATGAGTCAACTATAGAGATAGTTGTACCTGATGATCAGCTCTCTTTAGCAATAGGTAAGAAAGGACAAAATGTCAAGCTTGCTGCAATGTTGACAGGCATGAAGTTAGATGTTTTAAAAGAGAGTGAATACAATGAAATCAGAAAACAAAGGTTGCTTGAACAGGAGCAGGAACTAAAGGATTTTTATGAAATTTATAATCTTGAAAATCTAACTGTTCTTGATGATGACAAGATTTCCAGACTTGTTCAAGCAGGAATAAGTGATCTTGAGAAATTGGTTGATACGTCCGTTGAACAACTTACAGCTGTTCTTGGGGTTTCTGACGATGAAGCCATAGGTATAATAAATGCAGCTTTTGATTATATTGAAAGCAAAATAGGTGAAGATGATAAATAAAAAAGAGTATTTAAATATTTACAGCCATATTTTGATAGTGTATAGTAGTTGCCTGAATGAGAGGTGTATTTAATGAGTAAGTTAAAAATATCAGATGTTATGAAAAAAGCCAATGTAGGCTATGATGAGATTGTGAAGAGATTTGAAAGTATTGGTAAAAAGGTTGGTAGTGAGAATGATGAATTTAGTGATGAGGAGTTTAAATCTATCGGTATTGATACGAGGATTCTTACCATTGACAAAAGGCAAGAACTAATCAAACAGGCTATGGAGAGGAGTAAGAGGCACGCTAAATATACAGAAGTGATAATAAAGGAAAGTCCAGATTTTGGCAGAAAAAAGTTTTCCAAAGATGAGATATTGAAGAAAAAAATGGAGCTTAACAAGAGTATTCAGCAGCTTGATACTGACAGGGAAAAATACAAACAACAGGAAAAAATGAAGTTGGATGATTCTAAACCTGTTGAAGCTGTTGCAAAAGATGAACCTTTTAAGAATGCCGAAATGTCAGATAAAATTGAAGAGCAGCAGCAAGTTATTAAGGAGCCTATTTCTGTAGTAGAAGATGTTGTTGTCGCTAAAGAAGTGGAAATTGTCAAAGTGGAAGTAGCAGATAATAAACCTGAAAAAATAGAGTCTGAAAAAGTAGAATCTGTTGTAAATAGAGATAACGAATCCAGACCATCTGAAGTTGCTGGGTCACATCCTGAAAAACCTGCCCAAAGTGTCAAAAGAGATGATCATAATAAAAAGCCTTATATGGGTAAAAAACCATGGCAAGACAGAAAATCTGGACAGACAGATACTGGTCATCAAAGTGGAGGTTATGAGAGAAGAAGTGATACTGGTGATCAGCGCAGAGATTATCAGAACAGGCCCCCAAGAACTGACAACAGAGGTAGATACGAAGGGCAAGGTCAGAAACAGGGACAAGGTGGTCAGGGACAGGGACAAAGTCAGGGACAGGGTCAGAGATCTGGCACTGGGTCAAGGCCTCCATATAGACAAGGTGCTGGTCAAGGTAATCAACCTAACAGAGACGGTGGATCAAGAAGTGATAGACCAAGGCCTCAAGGACAGGGATTTGACAGAAATAGAAGACCTGATAGCAGAGATTATTCTGAAAGTTCCAGAGATAAGAAGGAGAAGTCAATATTTCCACCAGCTTCAGAAGGTCTTTTAGATGAAAAAGATCTTTTGATAAGAAAAAAGAAGTGGGAAGAAACTGAAGAACCACAAAAAGTCGAGGAAGTTGAAGTAAAAAAAGTCAAACCAAAAAAAGTAGTAGCTAAAAAAGATAAGAATTTAAAAAAGAATATTCTCGAAAGTCTTGATGAACTTAATATAGAAACTGAGCCTGTCGTTGAAGATATTCCTATCGTTGATGAAAAGGTTGAAGAAATAGTTGAGCAGAAACCTAAAAAAACTCCAAAGTTTTTAAAGGAGAGGGTAAAAGTAGAGGAGAAACCTGCAGTAATTGTTCCTCAAAAACCCAATAAGATTCAGATAGGTGAAAGTATTATTTTAAGTGAGCTTGCAGGCTTACTGGGCGTCAGAATTCCTGAAATAGTCAAGAAACTTATGGCGATGGGGATAATGAGTACTGCTAACCAATCTATAGATGCCGAAACTGTTCAATTAATAGCAATGGATTACGGTATAGAAGTTGAAGTTAAAACCATTTCAGAGGATGATCTTATACCAAAATATGAAGATTCACCTGAGATGTTAAAACCCAGACCACCTATAGTTACAGTAATGGGGCATGTTGACCATGGTAAAACATCTCTGCTTGACGCAATAAGAAAAACTAAAGTTGCTGAAAGGGAGGCTGGTGGCATTACTCAACATATAGGTGCATATGAAGTTGAAATCAAAAGGGGTAAAATAGTGTTCCTTGACACTCCAGGTCATGAAGCTTTTACGACGCTCAGAGCAAGGGGTGCAAATGTTACAGATATTGTAATACTTGTTGTTGCTGCAGATGATGGTGTTATGCCACAAACAAAAGAGGCTATTGATCATGCAAAAGCTGCTGGTGTGAGAATTGTTGTTGCAATTAACAAAATTGATAAACCAAATGCTAATGTGGAAAGAGTCAAAACTCAGCTCGCAGAATATGGGATAATATCTGAAGAGTGGGGTGGTGAATACCAATTTCAGGAAATTTCAGCAAAGAATGGCATAGGTATAGACGATCTTCTTGAAAGGGTTTTACTTGAAGCTGAGATGCTTGAATTAAAAGGGAATTATGATAGACCTGCAGAGGGTATAATTATAGAGTCAAGATTGGATAAGCAAAAGGGTGTTTCTGTTTCTCTTATTGTTAAAAATGGTACTTTGAGAGTTGGTGATATTTTTATAGCAGGATCCTATTACGGTAAAGTTAGGGCTATGTTTAACTACCTTGGTAAAAGCATAAAAGAGGCTGGTCCATCTATTCCTGTTGAGATCATGGGTTTCAGTGACGTTCCTGAACCTGGGGAAACTTTTATTATAATGCCAAATGAAAAGCTGGCAAAACAGATTACAGATATCAGACTTCAAAAACAGAGGGAAAAAGAGGAATCTGCAAGGGCAAAACTCACTCTTAATGATATCTTTAGTAAGATAAAAGAGGGTGAAATAAAGGATCTTAATATAATTTTAAAAGCAGATGTACAGGGATCCCTTGAGGCTTTGAAGGCTTCTTTACAAAAACTTTCCAATTCTGAGGTTAAAGTAAAAATTATTCACGATGGTGTTGGGGGTATAAATGAGTCTGATGTATTGCTCGCTCTTGCTTCTAAGGCTATAATAATTGGATTTAACGTTCGCCCTGATGCAAAAGCCAAAACTGTTGCTGAAAGGGAAAGTGTTGATATTAGATTGTATTCAGTCATATATCAGGCTATAGAGGAAGTTCAAAGTGCAATTGAAGGGATGTTGAATCCTGAGATAAAAGAAAACATAATCGGTAAAGTTGAGATAAGAAAAGTGTTTAGTGTTCCAAAGATCGGTAAGGTTGCAGGTTGTTATGTAACAGAAGGTAAAATCATAAGAAATTCCAGTGTAAGGATTATAAGAGATAACGTGGTTGTTTACACAGGGAAGATAAATTCTCTTAAAAGGTTCCAGGATGATGTCCGTGAGGTGGTTGCAGGTTATGAATGTGGACTTGGGGTGGCAAACTACAATGATATCAAAGAAGGTGACATTTTAGAAGTATTTGAAATGGTAGAGGAAAAAAGACTTCTAAAAGATGTTGCAGAGTAGAAATGTTTGTAGGTACGCTTTTGTTTGAGCTTGATATCCCCTCCTCCTATTCTCTGAAGGACAAAAGAAGGGTATTAAATAGTTTGAAGGGTAAGCTAAAGAATAAATTTAATATTTCTGTATCTGAAGTTGGTGAGAAGAATCTCTGGAATAGAGGTTATATAGCCATTGCAATAGTTGGAGATGATAACAAATTTGTTGACTCACAGCTACAGGAAGTTGTAAAATTTGCTGAATTTTTCAAAGATGTGGTTGTTTTAGATGTAAAAATGGAGATTATTTGATGAAAAAAGAATCTTTTAGAGATAGACGTGTTGGTGAGCTTCTCAGGGAAGAGATTGCAAAACTGATCCAGTTTGAAGTAAAAAGTGAGGATATTCATAGTGTTATTATTACAGAAGTTGCTGTGACTAAAGATCTTAGTCTGGCAAGGGTATATTTTAGAAGTTACGATAGCTCTGATTTGGAGCAATTGAAGGTTTCTCTCGACAATGTTAAGGGTTTTATTTTTTATAGATTAAAAAAGATGATAAAGATGAAACGAATTCCTAATATTGAGTTTTTTCCTGATAACTCTTTAGATTATGCTGCAAAAATAGAAGGTCTGATAAAACAGGTTCATCAAGAGAATTAATGATAGGTTTTGTAAATCTATACAAAGAAAGTGGGCTAACATCTTTTAAGAATATTAAGATCCTATCTAAAATTCTTAATAACGCAAAAGTGGGACATTCAGGTACATTAGATCCAATAGCAGAGGGTGTTTTACCTGTTTGCTTGAATGAGGCCACAAAGCTTGCATCCTATGTTATGGCTGAAGATAAAGATTATGTTGCAGGTTTCACTCTCGGGTATAAGACTGATAGTTATGATGTTACTGGTAATACAGTAGCTGAGGGCAATAGGAAAGTTCCAGATATTTCAGAAATTAAAAGTGTGTTAAAAAGTCTTGAAGGTGAGATAGAAATAGATATTCCTGCATATTCTGCTGTAAATATAAATGGTGAGAGAGCATATAAGCTTGCAAGACAGGGTATAATAGAAAATGCTGGTACAAGAAAAAGTAGAGTTTATGAAATAAAATTTGTAGACTACAGTTATCCAAAGGTTAAAATTGCCTTGAGTGTCGAAAAAGGTACCTATGTAAGGAGTATAATTAATCGGATAGGTGATCTTCTTGGAACCTTTGCTGTAATGCATTCGTTAGTCAGAACAAAAAGTGGAGTGTTTAGTATAGATAATGCTTTTAAAACTGAAGAGATAATGGAGATGATCTCTAAAAAAAACTATGGATTTCTTATACCTGTTAATTCAGTTTTAAAGTGGAGTAGGGTTATAGTAAAAAAAGAGTTTGAGCAGATGGTAAGGAATGGAGTATCAATAAAATTGATAAACTACAAATATATTCCTGAAGATCCAACAGAGATGGTTTTTGTTACAACAGTTGAGGGTGAAATCCTTTCGATTGCAGAGAGACATTTGGGAGATATCCCATTTAAAAATGTCAGAGTATTTAATAATAGAGAATTTAAAATAGTAGAGTAAAATAGAATTTTATCATTTTGATATGTAAAATATATTGTAAAAATAAAAAAAATTCTATATAATACCAAATTCGGAGGTGTGTAATGGCATTAGAAAAAGCATTAAAACAGGAACTTATTGAAAAGTTCAAAACAAAGGATCAGGATACTGGTTCTCCAGAAGTTCAGGTTGCTATCCTAACAGAAAGGATCAATCAGCTTACTGAGCATTTTAAAACCCATGTAAAGGACCATCATTCTCGCAAGGGACTTTTGATGCTTGTAAGTAAAAGAAGAAAGTTGCTTGACTATCTTAAAAGAAAGGATTTCAACAGATATCAGCAGCTTATTGAAAGACTTGGTATAAGGAAGTAATTGATGGAAAAGAATATTAAGTCTTTTGAAATAGGGCTTGGCAATGCCGAGCCCATCATATTAGAAACTGGTTGGAAAGCAAAACAGACTAACGGTAGTATATGGGCAAAACATGGAGACACTGTTGTTCTTTTGACTGCTGTTATGAGCAAAAAAGCTCCAGAAGATATAGATTTTTTCCCTCTAACAGTTAACTATATAGAAAAGTTCTATTCAGTGGGTAAGATCCCCGGTGGATTTTTGAAAAGGGAGAGTAAGCCTTCAGATAGGGAAACTCTTATATCAAGACTTATTGACAGACCTCTTCGCCCAATTTTCCCTGATGGGTTTAGAAATGAGGTTCAAATAGTTGCCACTGTTGTTTCAAGTGATAACAAACATGCATCTGATATATTGGCTATCAATGCTGCAAGTGCTGCACTCATGATTTCTGATATACCATTTAATGGTCCTGTTGGAGCTGTTAGAGTGGGAAAACTTGATGGTGAGTATATTATAAATCCAGATGTAGCAATTTTTGATAACCTCACTATGAACATAGTACTGGCTGGAACAGAAGATGCCATCGTTATGGTGGAAGCTGGAATGAAAAATGTTTCAGAAGATGAGGTTGTAGAAGCTTTTGAAAAAGGTCATGATGCTATCAAACAGATAATTCTTGTCCAAAAGAAAATGAGGGAAGAGATAGGTTTGGCTAAGGCTGAATATAAAGATTTTTCTGTTCCTAAAGATATTTTAGAGAAGGTCTATAGTGAGTGTAAAAAGGCTCTTTTTGATGCTGTTATGACCCCTGGTAAAAAGGAGAAGTATGAGGCTATAGATAGAGTCAAAGATGAATATATGTCAAAAATTTCAGAAGAACTTGGAGAAAAGTTTTCTGAGAATGAGAAGTTGTTTTCAGAGGCTTACCATGAAGCTGAAAAGAAAATTTTTAGAGATATTACTCTTGATAGTAAGATAAGGGTAGATGGTAGGAAATATGATGAGATTCGTCCTATAGATATAGAAGTTGGGCTATTGCCAAGGGCACATGGTTCATCCCTTTTTACCCGTGGTGAGACTCAAGCTCTTGTTTCTGTTACACTTGGCACAAAAATGGATAGCCAGATGGTTGATGATATTGAAGGATCCTCATCGAAGAGGTTTATGTTACATTACAATTTTCCTCCCTTCTCTGTGGGTGAAGTGGGAAGAATGGGCGCTCCTGGAAGAAGGGAAGTTGGCCATGGTGCCCTTGCAGAGAGGGCAATAAGTTATATTGTTCCTGATGAGTCATCTTTTCCATATACCATAAGAGTAGTTTCTGAGATCCTTGAATCCAATGGTTCCTCATCTATGGCTACAGTTTGTGGAGGGTGTCTTTCTCTTATGGATGCAGGTGTTCCTGTGAAGGATGTTGTTGCTGGTATAGCTATGGGTTTAATTTATGAAAATGGTAAATATGCAATACTAAGTGATATAATGGGTATAGAGGATCACCTTGGAGATATGGATTTTAAAGTTGCTGGAACAAAAACAGGTATTACAGCATTGCAAATGGATATTAAAATAGAAGGTCTTAAGATGGAGCTTGTTAGAGAAGCTCTTGCTGCAGCTAAAATAGGTAGATTATATATTCTGGATAAAATGTTATCTGCTCTGCCTGTTCCAAGGGAAGATCTGTCAGCTTATGCCCCAAGATTTTTGACTCTTAATATTAATCCTGAAAAGATAGGATTATTGATAGGCCCAGGTGGTAAAACAATAAAGGGTATCATTGAAGAAACTGGTGTTTCTATAGATATTATGGATGAAGGTGTAGTAAATATCTTTGCTAATTCTAAGGATTCCATAGATAAGGCTGTAGATATCGTCGAGGCCATTACTGGAGATCTTGTGGTAGATAAAAATTATAGTGGGAAAGTAAAAAAACTTATGGATTATGGTGCTTTCGTGGAGATTGCTCCTGGAGTTGAAGCACTTTTACATGTTTCCCAGTATAGCCATGAGAAGACTGATGATTTATCAAAGTACCTTAAGGTTGGTGACAGATTGGAGGTTAAATACCTTGGTAAGGATGAAAGGGGTAGGCATAAAATCTCCAGAAAGGCAACCCTTGAAAAACCTAAAAGGGAAGAGAATTCTGTTAGCACAGAACAGTCAGAAGAATAGTAATTTTTAATAATAAAATATTTTAAGCGGCATTTTTTGAGAATGTCGCTTTTTTTTTATGATATTGGAGGATTTATGGCTCTTTTTATTCAGCTGTTTTTTAAGATATTTTTTATCTTGACCCCATTCTTTGTCATGTCAGTTTTCCTTGTAATGAGTAAAGATCTTAGAGATCTGGATAGAAAGAAATTGGCATTTAAGGTTGGAATTTCTGTTATGGTTCTGAATTTGTCTATGTTTTATCTTGGAGAGTATATATTTAAACTTTTTGGAGTGACGATAGATGCCTTTAGGGTAGGAGCTGGTGCATTGCTTTTCCTTTCTGCTGTATCCATAGTAAAGGGTGACATAGGTGAACAGTCTGGAAGTTCATCTGACGTGGCAGTTGTTCCTTTAGCTATCCCAGTTACGGTGGGACCAGGTACTATAGGTATGCTCCTTGTACTTTCTGGTGATATGGTAGGTTTAAATGACAGGTTAATTGCCACTGTTGC
>JAIWOA010000059.1 GCA_020217115.1 Calditerrivibrio sp.
AATGGTTACTGCATCTCTTTTGTTGGGATTTATGTTGAGTATTGCTGTTCAAATAGAGAAGATTATAGGTAGTAAGGGTATTTCTATTCTTAGCAAGATAACTGGACTTTTTGTTGCATCCGTAGCAAGCCATCTTATAATTGTAGGTATCAAAAATATCTGGAATGGTTAGGTAAAGTTTAGTGGCTGGGGCGGGAGGACTCGAACCCCCGAAATGGCGGGACCAAAACCCGCTGCCTTACCAACTTGGCTACACCCCAAAATGGTGCCCAGGGGCGGAATCGAACCACCGACACGTGGATTTTCAGTCCACTGCTCTACCGACTGAGCTACCTGGGCAATTGAGACGGAACTTATACATAAAAATTTTTAGTTTGTCAATTTATATTTTTAATTGACAATTTTAAAGGCGACGCCCGGAATTGAACCGGGGTACACGATTTTGCAGACCGTTGCCTAGCCACTCGGCCACGTCGCCAAAAGACCTATATAAAACAAACATTTATAAAGGACTAACCTTATATATTTTTCTAATCAATTTGTCAAGAATAATGTTACTGTTTGTGGTTACTATTTTAAAATATCACAAGTTTTTGATAAGTTTTTGGGATTTTTATTGCAATTTGTGCCTCTCAATAACTTTTCATTGTGGTGTACTTAAAATTTTTCTCTTCACATTTTTGATATTTTCATTTATCATAAACTGTCTTTGTTTTGCTGTATTTGTTGCTTTTTTGTGAAAATAACTATATGCAAATCTGGAGTATTTGCGAGCATAGCTTCATATCAGATGATATATGTTTTGAGGTGGTGCCATTAGATAATAAAAGGAGTAAAATAAGATGCTTAAAGATTTTAAACATAGCTTTTGTAATAATAAAGATATTATTACGGGATATTTCAAAAAAATAATACCATCAAATAATTTTTTAGGTGTAGACTATGAATGAATTGTCATCTAATGCAATTATTTTAAAAGATATACTAAGACCTGATAAAATATTGGAGACTCACATCTCATATGTTTTTATAAAAGATGGTTATGTTTATAAAATAAAAAAACATGTTAATTTTGGTTTTTTGGATTTTACGCTGTCCCAACAGAGAAGGAGCTACTGTTATCTTGAAAAGGAGTTAAATAGTAGATTTTCTGATGGTATATATCTGGATGTTTTAAAATTGGTTAGGAAAGGTAAAGGTTTTGACATTGTTTCTGTGGAAAATACCTTACCAACCGTTGAATATATAGTTAAAATGAAATTTATTGAGGATGAACATTTTCTTAGCTACAAGGTTAAAAATGGTTTATTGGTGGATGAAGAATTCTTTGATATCGGTAGACAGATAGCATTATTGTTGAAGAATATTAATACTAAAAAGGAAAATGCTGAGGAGAACGGTTCCTATGATTTGATACTAAAGAATTGTATTGAAAACTTTGAACAGACAGAAAAATATATCGGAAGATATATATCATCTAAAGATTACGAATTTATCAAAGGTAAAACATTAAACTTTTTAGCAGAAAATAGGGAATTGTTCCAGAGAAGGTTGGATCTTGGTTTTATAAAAGATGGTCATGGTGATTTGAGGGCAGAGCATGTGTATTTTGACAATGGTAAAATAGGTCTTATAGATTGTATAGAATTCAATAAAAGATTTAGATACAATGATGTTGTCTCTGATTTTGTTTTCCTTTCTATGGAACTGGATTATTTGAAATCTATTAAACAATCTGATCAGATGCTTGAAGGTTTTTTATCAGTTTTTAGTGATGAAGATTCTCTAAAACTTGTTAATTTCTATAAATGTTATAGAGCATATGTAAGGTTTAAAGTAGGGTGTTTTATGCTC
Source organism: Calditerrivibrio sp. (assembly GCA_020217115.1). Classification (GTDB taxonomy): domain Bacteria; phylum Chrysiogenota; class Deferribacteres; order Deferribacterales; family Calditerrivibrionaceae; genus Calditerrivibrio. Next base: position 1,855 of record JAIWOA010000059.1, read on the forward strand.
GAAAATAAAGATGAGACATGGGATCTTTATAGTGAAAAATTTGATGAAGTAAAAAGGATGTCCGATTTGTCACTTTCCTATGCCTTGAATATGAATGAACCAAAGCAGGTTATTTTTTATGGGATGATAGCGTCAGGAAAGAGTAAAAATAGTAAAAGATTTGCTGAGAAGTATGCTGGTATCTACTACAATAGTGATATCGTGAGAAAAGAATTGGCAGGGATAGACCCCTTTGAAAAGGTGAGTGATGATTATAATGTAGGGCTTTATTCTGAAGAGAACTCTATAAAACTATACAAAAAGCTTGGTGAGCTGGCAAAAAAGTCACTTAAAAATTGTAGAATGACGATAATAGATGCCAGTTTTTCAAAGCCTGAGTATATGAAAGTTTTTTTAGAAAATAGTATTGATAAATTTTATAAAATAAAATGTTTTGCGGATGACAAATCTGTATATGAAAGATTAGAGAAGAGACTTGAAAAGGGTTCTGTATCAGATGGGCGTTTGGAAATTTACGAAAAACAGAAAAGAGATTTTAAAGATATTGGTGCAGATTTTGAGTTGGAAACTACGGGGGATGTAGATGATAATATGAATACTATAATGGAAAAGTTGAAATCTATTCAATGAAGCATAATTACATTGTAAAAAGAATAAATTCACCCTTTGATGACACTGCCTTTTTTGTAAGGAATCTACATAAGAAAGATGCTTTTTTACTTGATTGTGGTAGACTTGGAGATATTACCAATAGTGAACTTTCAGATGTTAAAGATATTTTTATAAGTCACACACACATAGATCACTTTTATGGATTTGATAGGGTTATAAGGGGGTTATTGAGGTCAGAGAAACCTATAAGATTGTATGGCCCCCCAGGTTTTACTAAAAATGTTGAAGGTAAATTAGCAGGGTATACATGGAACCTTATAAAGAGTTACCCATTAACCATTGAAGTATATGAAATAGGGTATGATAATATCTGCAAAACTATTTTTTCTGCAAGAGATGGTTTTAATGCAGTGCAATGTGGATACATTGAAGGTGATATATATATAGACGAAGGTTTTGTGGTTCAATACTGTTTTTTTGATCATAAAACAGTTTCCCTTGGTTATAGAATAAAGGAACCAAACTATATAACTATCAATAAAGAAAAACTTGAAGGTATTGGTCTAAAATCCGGGAAATGGATCGGTTTGCTTAAAGAAAAGCTCTATAATGGGGATAGAGATTCAGATATATTTGTGGAAGAGGTAAATAGATATTTTCCTGTTGCAGAATTGGAAAGATTAATTGTTGAATATCAAAAACCTCAAGATATTACATATATTACAGATATAGCTCCAACCTATGAAAATTTTGATAAAGCAATAAAGTTTGCTAAAAATAGCCATCTGCTTATAGTTGAATCGATGTTTATGAAATCTGATTTTATGTATTCTATAGAAAAAAGTCACCTAAATATTTCACTTGCAAAAACTATTTATGAAATTTCAGAGAGTAGTTTTGTGAAATTTTTTCATTTTGCTCCAAAGTATGAAAATTGTAAAGGTGACTTTTATAATGAACTAAGATCTGGAATAGAGGAAAAAATTATTTGATAAATTTATATTATTAATGTATCTATAGTTGTGGAGAATGTATGGATGAATTGACAAAAAGCCTTGAGGATTACCTTGAGACTATCCTTATTTTAGAGAATAAAGAAGGTGGTGCAAGGGTTACCAGTATTGCTAAGAGGTTAAATGTTAAAAAACCTGCAGTAACAAGTGCTTTAAGAATGCTTTCAGATAAAAAATTTGTTATCTATACCCCTTATAAAGTTGTAAAGCTCACAGATGAAGGTAGAAAACTTGCAGAGTCTGTCTTAAAGAGACATCAAGTAATTACAAAATTTTTTGTGGAACTTTTGAATATACCGGAAAATGTGGCAGAAAATGATGCCTGTAAAATTGAACATGTTATAAGTGAATATACCTTTAATAGGTTATCCTGTTTTTTAAAATTTATAATGGAATCTGATGTAAAATGTATTAACATAGATAAATTTAATAAAGAATATTGCAAATAGATGGCTGAAAAGAAGGTAATTTTAAGATGGTTTCTGTTTCCATGGATAGTTTTTTTGGTAGTTATTTCTCTGGTTATTGTTATGAATAGAAAGCCCCCATATAGACTCTCCAAGTATCCAGATCTTCGGAATGTAGAGGTAAAAGAGTTAATAATATTGGATCAGAAAAGGGGTTTATCTGAGGGTGTCTTGTATAAGGAAAATCTACCAGAATATATTAAAGGTGAAAATGGGATCGGCGTTTTATTAATACATGGATTTACTGCTTCCCCTTTTGAGATGGCAGAGTTAGCAAGTTTTCTAAATAGTAAAGGTTTTTCTGTATATAATGTTAGAATAGTGGGGCATGGTTCAAAATCTGAATATCTCGATAAACTAAGCTATAAAGATTGGTATGAATCTATAAAATATGGTTATTTTACACTTAAAAATAGCTGCAAAGAGGTCTTTGTTGTAGGGCAATCAATGGGTGGACTTCTGGCAATAAATATTGCTAATTATAATAGTGTGGATGGCTTGATCCTGCTTGCCCCAGCTTTAAAGATTGTTGATGAAAAGTTTAACCTTGTTCCATTTGCTCAATTTTTTATCGACAGTATAGAGAAAGAGTATTCTGATACAAGCAAATTTAAAAATTTCTATTATGATAGAAGATCTGTCAAAGGTATGGTAAACCTGAAATATTTGATAGACTACACATGGAAAAATAGCACTAATCTGTCTGTTCCAATGCTTCTCATACATTCAAAATTTGATGATGTAGTAAAATTTTCAGGTAGTCAAGAATTTTATAATTTGTATAAAGGTGAAAAAAAATTTGTAGTTATCGATGATCCTGGTGTAAAACATATATTGTCAAGTAGTATAAATCCAAATAAAGATTATGTGCATGATGAAATATTAAAATGGCTGGAGGTTCAACGTGCTAAAAAATAAGAAAATAGGCTTCATCGGTTCTGGTAATATGGCTACAGCTCTTATAAAAGGTATTCTGAAGTCTGAGCTTGTGCCTGCTGAGGAGATTTATACAAGTGATGTGGATATGGAAAAATTAGAAAATTTGAGTAATGAATTTGGTATTAATATCATTTTCAAAAATAATAAAAAATTGGTTGATGATACTGATGTAATTATTTTGGCTGTCAAACCACAGATAATGGGGAAGGTACTTAAGGAAATTTCCGAAAAGGTTACCGAAGATAAACTACTCATTTCTATTGCTGCTGGGATATCATCGGAATTTGTAGCAAATGCACTTGGTAAGAAAGTTAGGTTTATCAGAACAATGCCAAACACTCCCGCGTTGGTTCTTGAAGGAGCTACTGGTATAGCTCCAGGTGAAGATGCAACGGATGATGATGTAAAAATTGCTCAGGAGATATTCTCTGCAGTTGGCATATCAGTGATAGTTGATGAATATCAGATGGATGCTGTGACAGGGCTTTCAGGTAGTGGTCCTGCATATATTTTTATGATAATCGAGGCTTTAAGTGATGCTGGTGTTAAGGTTGGTTTGTCCAGAGATATTGCTATGAAGCTTGCAGCCCAGACTGTTATGGGAGCTGCTAAGCTTCAAATAGAAACAAAAATGCATCCTGGTACTCTAAAGGACATGGTTACTTCACCCGGAGGAACTGCAATTGCGGGGATACATACCCTTGAACAGGGTGGTCTTAGAACTACTCTGATAAATGCAGTTGAGACTGCTACAAAGAGATCGGTAGAATTGGGTAATAAAAAATAATCTTGATATACGATGGCATTAAATAGCGTTCTTGAACTATTTATAATTATAACATTAGGTTATCTAATAGGTAATCTTAAGTTTAGAGGCTTTTCCTTAGATATTTCTGCTATTCTCATTGTATCTCTCATTGCTGGATATTATGGTGTGGAATTACCTGAGGAGTTTAAATACTTTGGTCTTGCTTTGTTTATGTATGCTGTGGGTCTGCAGACAGGACCTGTATTTTTTGAAACATTCAAAAAACAGGGGATATTTTACAATGCAATATCTATTGGGATTATCCTCAGTATATTTTTTATAATTGTTTTGGCATGTAAATTATTGGGTATTTCCACTGGAGCTACAATAGGTATTTTTACGGGAACAATGTCCAGTGCACCATCCCTTGCAGCAGTTCTGGAAAATCAACATTTTAATCAATCATCTGTTTTTTTTGGATTAACATACCCTTTTGGTATAATAACAAGTGTATTATTTGTAAGAATGCTCCCTATAATATTCAGGATAGATCTTGAGGATGAAGTCAAAAAGTATGAAGAGCTTTATTTCTCATCCTATGAAAAACTGATAGGGAAAAATTTTAAGATTACAAATGAAAGTTTTTCAAAAGAATTGATTAGCCGTGAACATTTCGAGAGTATGTCCGGGTGTGTTGTGGAAAGAATTGAAAAGGTTTCTGGTTCTGACAATTATGATGTTTTGGAGATAAGTGATATTGTTAGAGTTATTGGTACGGAAAATGAACTCAGGAATGCGAGGATAATACTTGGGGAAGAGGTAAATAAGTTTATAGATTTTCATGATGATATGAAGGTGTTGCGTTTATTAGTTACCTCAAAAAATGTTGTGGGGAAAAAAATAGGTGAATTGAAACAGTTAAGGGCATTATCTGGTGTAATAACAAAGGTAAGAAGGTCTGGAATAGATATAAAGCCAAATCCTGGGATGACTCTGATGCTCGGTGATAAGATTTATATAACTGTTCCTGAAAAAAATGAAGAGAAAGTAACAAATTATATCGGTAACAATCTTCTAATGTATCCTGCAGGTGATTTTTTGCCTATTTCTTTGGGTATAGTTATAGGTATTTTTGTTGGCATGATACCTTTTAAGATGCCTGTATTAGGCAATTTTAAATTAAGCTTTGTTGGTGGAATATTTTTTACATCCCTTATACTTGGTAGACTTGGAAGAACTGGAAAGCTTGTTTGGCAACTTTCTCCCCATTCCACCTCTCTCCTGAAGACTCTTGGACAGCTTGTATTTATGGCTACAATTGGGACAAGCTCTGGTAAACTTGTTGTTGAATCAATAAAAATTTACGGATTTAGTGCTGTTTATGTGAGTGTTTTTTCTGTTCTCATAGCGCTAATATTATTTGTTTTAATCATGAAATATATTCTTAAAATAAATTTTATGGATATTTTAGGGATCTTTTCAGGTGCACTTACATCTACACCAACCTTGACCATGTCAAATGAGATTACAAAATCTGATTATCCTTCAATAAGTTATGCCTCGACATATCCCTTTGCCTTAATAATGACCATGTTGTTGGCTCAGGTTATAGGGTTGGTTTTTTAATGCTTAGCTTTGTAGAGATTTTAATGATAGCTTTTGCTATGAGTGTTGATGCTTTTAGTGTTTCTTTTGGAATAGGTTGTAGATACAATACTTTCAGGCATTATTTTCGATTGGGATGGCATTTTGGTCTTTTTCAGTTTTTGATGCCACTAATTGGTGCCTTTATAGGTAAGGTCATGCTTGGATTTACTTCACGTCTAAATATGATTGCTGCCGGGATACTTTTTTATATAGCTTATAAAATGATCAGGGAATCTCGAAAAAGTAATGAAGAAAAATGTTCTACTTCGGACCCCACTAAAGGTTTATCTTTGATTATGTTATCACTTGCTACAAGTATGGATGCCCTTGGCGTTGGAATATCCCTTGCATTATATATGGGTAATATATTTTTTCCAGCTGTTGTAATAGGTTTTGTGTGTGGGATTGTCACGTTGTTTGGCGTCTATTTTGGTAATGTTAGCAAAAGGTTTACAGGAAAATATGCAGAGATTATGGGTGCGGTAGTTTTAATATTTATAGGTATAAAATTTCTGGTGGTATAAAATGCTTAGAATAGGTGAAATACAGTATGCAAATGTTTACCCTATATTTCATTATTTTAGAAAACTCAACAATCCATCATTTGAATTTATAAAAGGTGTCCCATCTTATCTGAATAAGATGATGCTTGATGGTTTGATTGATACTTCAGCTTTGAGCAGTATAGTGTATGCAAAAAATCCTGATTCATTTTTGATAATCCCAGAGATATCTATAAGTTCAGTTGGTGAGGTTAAGAGTGTAGTTCTTTTTTCTAATTTTTCAAAAGATAATCTTGCAGGTAAGAAAATTTATCTCACTGATGAATCTGGCACCAGTGTACTTCTACTTAAAATAATACTAAAATATTTTTGGAGTATAGAAGTTGATTTTACAGATGAAGAGGGTGTAGCTGATGCCTTTTTGTACATTGGTGACAGGGCACTCTTAAATTATTACAATGGTTCCTATCCCTATAAGTATGATCTTGGAGAAGAATGGTATAAATTTACAGGTTATCCATTTGTTTACGCCTTGTGGCTTATAAGTAGATATAAAAGAGATGATGCTAAGTCTTTTGTAGATAGTTTAATGGAAATAAAGGCAATGAGTAAAAAGAACTTATCTGTATTAATAGATGAATACACATTAAAGGGTTTAACAACCTATCAAATAATCGACTACTGGGAAACAATAGACTATAATCTAACGGATAAGCATTTAAAAGGTTTGTTGCTATATTATCAGTACAATTTAGAACTTAACGTTATAGATCATTTACCAGCTTTGAATTTTTATATATGAATTGGCGGAAGTGTGAAAGAATCGAACTTTCCTTCCGTTTTTGACGGAACAGACGAGGTTTGAAGCCTCCGGGGAGCACCAGCTTCCCACCCACTTCCCTGTTTAATTATTTTCATTAATTTTTTCTATTATTTTATATATCTCTTTATCTATTGATATAGATTCTGGGTTTACTAAGCCAACAATTTTCTTTTGTAAAACAACTTTTTTGCTTAAATCTACAGTGTATACAGGTATATCGTTACCTTTAGGGTTTTTAAATACCACTACCACTGGAGACACCGGATCTTTATTTGTTTTTGCAACCATTGCAAGTTCATTTGTATTCAATAACACAAGGGAACCAACAGGGTATATACCTATATTTGTAACAAAAAATTCAAAAACTTTTTTATTTATGTGGTTATCTGTCCATTTAAACATCATTTTTACTGCGGAAGGAGCTTCCATCCCTTTATGGTAGACCCTATCACTTGTGATGGCATCATAGATATCCACAACAGCTCCTATCTTACCAAAAAGTGAAATCTGTTCATCCTTTAAACCGTTGGGATAACCACTTCCATCATATCTTTCATGATGTTCTATAACGATATGTAAATTTTCCCTATCCATACCATTTTTTATGAGGTATTCGTATCCCTCTGTAACATGATTTTTCATTATTTTAAATTCTTCATCGGTAAGTTTACCAGGCTTGTTTAAAACATCTTTGGGTACAAGCATCTTACCTACATCGTGCAAAAGAGCTGATTTTGAAAGCAACATAAGTTCTTTTTGAGGTATATTCATCAATTTCCCCAGAGATGTAGCAAATACTGACACATTCATACAGTGTTGGAAAGTGTACTCGTCATATGTTTTTAATTTTGCGACACTTGCCAGCAAATCACCTTTTTTCATTGTCATCTCAATTATTTTGTCTGCTACTAATTTTACCCCTGTCTCATCAAACAATTTGCCGGATCGAACATCATCCATCATAGAACGGATAATTTTAACTGATTGTTCATATATCTCTGATGCTTTTGAAAGATTTTGGTAGTCTATATAGTGATGGGGAAGTTCCTCTTTTTGTATATCTTCAACTAATTGTTTATTTTCTTCTACAATTTTTTTTACTTCAGTTATCTCTTCATCCGATTCTATGAACACATGGGATATTCCATATTTTTTTAATTTTTGTATATCATTTTCATCTTTTACTGTGAATTTGTGTAACAAAAAAGGGGTATCTAACCAACCAGCATCAAGTTTTACAACTTTAGATCCTATTTTTAATTCACTCACACCAATTTTTTTCATTTTCAGTAAAATAGATTTAGTTTAAGTTTTGTCAATATAAAAAATTAAAAATTTTTTATAAGTTCAAATTCGTCGTCAAATTCTGAAGTATCTTTTAGTTTTTTTACTTCATTCCTCTTTATACTAACAGCCATTTCACCTTCAAGGGTAAATTCTTTTACAAATTCTATGAACTCTTCTTCCATTTTCTTTTTATATTCATCATAGTCTTTCTTTGTTTCCTCTACAAATTTGTTAAAATCTTCCTCTTGCTCTTTTAAGTAACTCTTAAATTCCCCTTTAACTGATTGAACGTTTATCTTCCCCTCTTTTAATACAACATCTACACCATCTTTGTCTACATTTACAAGAAATCTGGTCCCTTTTACACCTATTATTGCTGATTTGGTGGCAATTTTTACCCCTTCCTTATTTTCCTGTTTTTGAATTTCAGAGACCACTTTTCCAACTTTTAGATTAACCATTTTTATCTCTTTTATATACATAGTTGAATTTTCAGTTAAAACCATCTTTGAATCGTCAACAAATTTGATATAAGCATTAGACTTAGAAAACGTCCTTACAGAATCACCTTTATGGAGCTCAAAACCTTTTTTTGCAGGAGAACCTTTTATAGAACCACTTTTGTAGACTATTACCTTTCCATCAAATTTCTCTATCTGCCCAGCTAATTCTAATGAGTATGCAAAGACTGAAAAAGATATTAAAAAAAATACAATGCTTAGTAACCTTCCCATAAAAACCTCCTGTAATTTATATTAAGATTATACAGTTATGTACATTTTTTTGCAATATAAAAAAATATACTGTTGTATTTATTATTTTTTATAATATAATGTTATTAATAAGAAAATTCTAAGGGGGTTTTATGTTTCTTGAAGCTATAGCTCTATCTTTGGTAAAAACCTTATCCTCTTTTCTTTTTTCCAAAATGCTTGTTTATTCTGATATAAATATTCAGGGAGCTCCCTCATGGTATCAAAAGGCTGATTCTGAATATGTTTGTGTTTCAACATATAATGAAGGTGGACTTGAAGCAGTTGATGTAGCAAAGGATAATGCCAAAAAACTCTTAATAAATAAAATTAATGAGATTATAGAGATTGTTGTTTACGACAACTATAGAAATCTTCAAGATAAATCTGAAAAGTTATTTATAAGCACCTTCTTGAAGGATGAAGAGCTGCCAACATTTGTTAATAAAAATATAGATTATAAAAATATTGAGTACATTGAAAAAAGTAAGTTAGCATTTGTTAGAGGTTGTATCGGTAAAGATACTCTCCTTGGTTATGAAAAGGAAAGAATAGGTATTATAAAGAATAAGCTAACCCATAAGAGAGCTGATAATGCCTTTGATGAACTTGACAATTCTACAAATTAGGTGGTGATGTAAATGAAGAAGATATTTATTTTATTGTCTGTATTTTTGAATTTTTCCTTTGTCTATGCATCGGATGAAGGTTTTTCAAAGTTTCTCGATGAGGTTAAGGGTGGTTTTCAGGAGTTTAAAAACCAGCAAGATAAGGAGTTTTATGAATATCTCAAAAATTCATGGGAGGAGTTTAAAAGTTTTAGTGCAATTAAAAGAGATGAGAAACCAAAAATAAATAAAGCTCCTGTGGTACGTGAAAATGTAAAGTTGAAGTTAGATAAAGAAAGAGTAAAAGTTGTAAATGACATCAATTATGTTAATGAAAATAGTCCTGAAGTGTCAGAAGATAGCCAACCGACTAAAGAATTTTTAGTAAAAGATGACGGATTGTTATTTTATGGGATCAATCTTTCAATAAATCCCAAAAATTATGGGAAATTAGTGACTTTACCCATTAAAGGTGAAAAGATAGCTGAAGCATGGAAAAAATTAGCAACGTCTGACACCGATATTTTAATAAAACAGATCATCTCTAATGGTAAAAAACAGAATTTTAGTGATTGGGCATATTTTAAGCTTGTTAAAAGTATTAGTAATTTTGTTTACAGTGATAGCTACAATGATAGAATTTTGTTTTCCTGGTTTTTAATTTCAAAACTTGGTTACGATGTGAAAATTGGTTATAATAGTGCAAGGGTATTTTTGATGGTACCCTCAAAGCAACTGATATATGGTGCTCAGTTTTTCAATTTCAATGGCGTTAGATACTACATATTATTTTCTGATGTTAAGAATATCGGTTCACTATATAGCTATTCAGGTAAACATTCAGATGCAGAAAAGTTTTTTGTATTTGATATCAAAGACAATGTTAAATCAAAATTTTCCAGAAGAGATCTTAGCTTTATTTATGATGGTAAAAGGTATAATTTCGAAGTTGAATATGATATTTTTAATGTCACTTTTTATAATGATTTCCCACAGACAGATCTTTCAGTTTATTACAATGCAGATGTTTCAAAACATCTTGTAAATACTGTTGTTGATTCCATGAGGAATTTAGTAAAGGGTAAATCCGAAGCAGAAGCAGTAAATATAATTTTAAGGTTTGTACAAACTGCTTTTAAATATAAAACAGATCAGGAACAATTTGGATATGAAAAATATTTTTTGCCTGATGAAACGTTGCATTACCCATATTCTGATTGTGAAGATAGATCTATACTTTTTTCCTATCTTGTAAAAAATATATTGGGACTTAAGGTGGTTCTTCTCGAGTATCCAGGTCATATTGCAACGGCTGTAAGATTCAATGATGATGTTGGAGGTGATAGATTGAAAATAGAAAATGATATCTATGTTATTTGTGATCCTACATATATTAATGCCAATATAGGAATGGCTATGCCTCAATTTAAGGGTGTATTACCAAAAGTAATATTTTAATAAAAAAATGTTGACAAATATAAAATGACTATTACAATCTAAGTAGAGGCTGTAATGGCTAAAAAAAACGGAGGGATGTCTATGAAGAAACTTTACATTTTGGTTGTTCTGGTTTTGTCGTCAGTGCTTTTTCTGTCTGGTTGTGGTGAGAAGAAACCTGCAAAGCTTGCTAACCCATGTTTTGAGGGAGCCCCAGCTTGGGTTATTGATCCTACGATGGAAGGTGGTATTACTGGACTTGGCTCTGCTAAGATTGGGCCAGCTGGAATCAGCTTTGCTCGTCAGGAAGCTACTGCTGCTGCAAGGGATGAGATGGCAAGGAATATTAGTGTAAAAGTTAACAACATGTTTAAGAGTTTTACTCAGACAACTGGTATAGGTGATGTTCAGACAGTTGACAAAGTTGCATCAAATGTTTCTAAACAGGTTTCAAGTCAGTTAATTGAAGGTAGTAAAGTGAAAAATAGCTGGATTTCACCAGCATGTAATGAACTCTTTGTTCTTGTAGTTCAGGATCCTAATGTCACAAAAGCAGCTGTAAAAAATTCTGTAAATACAAGCTTGAAAAATGAGCAGGCTTTGTGGCAGCTTTACCAGGCTAAAAAAGCAACAGAAGAGATGGACAAAGAGATCGAGAAAGAATTTGGAGAAAAGAAATAGTTTAAATGAAAGTTTATGGTTATTGGGTAGCCTTTATGGGCTGCCCTATTTTTTTAAGGGGATGATAATGAAATATATTACTGTTTTTGTTTTTAGTCTTTTCTTAGTTTCCTGCTTTTCTGGTAAAAGTAATACAAATAGTGAATATTCAGGTGCCCCTGAGTGGGTTTACGGTAATACCCCCTCTGGAAAAATATGTTATGTCGGCAGCTCAATGCCACATGTAAGTGGAAAACCTTACCAGAGAGCTCTCGCTCTTTCAAGGGCTATTGAGGGTATAGCAAGACAGAAAAATGTTAAGGTGAATGTAGAGGTGGAATCACTTATGTCTGGAACAAAAGAGGGAGCTTCAACTTCTATGAATGTTTACAGTGTTCAGACAACTGAAGGTGCTGTTGTAAAGGCAAAAATAGATAAAATATGGGTAAATCCTGAAAATAGTGAAATATTTATATTGATGTGTGAAGATTAATTTTTTCCCGGGTATTTGAAAATGAGAAGTATTATCAGAAGGTATAATGTATTATTAATATTAGCTTTGTTCTTTATGTGTTCCTTCAATTTGTATGCAGATGATTACAGATCTGAGATGGAAGGCTTTGAGAAATATAAATCGGAAATAAACGAAGAATTTAGACAGTATCTAAATATCGTAAATACAGAATTTAGTAACTTTAAAAAAGAGGTATATCGTGAGTGGGGAGATTATCTGATGTCTGACAACAAGAGATGGGTTGAATATTCATCAGATATGAAGATTAGAAAGGTTGTGGATTTTGAAAAAAATCAGATCACAATACAGATAAAATCCTCTGATAAAAAAAAGGATGAAAATGACTTAAAAAAAGCACTAAATGAAACTCTGACTGAAGATTATAGGATAGCTTTTTCCAGAAATAAGCTTGCTCAAAATATAGAAAAATCAGTTGAAAAGATTGTTGAAAATCCTGTAAAAGGTGATCTACCAGAAGGTAAGGTAATAGGTGACCTGATTAGTAAGAATAAAGATAGTAAGGAAATTGCCAATAGAATATTTGACGATGCTAAAATAGACTATTCAAAAACAAAAAAAGGTGAAAAAATTGCCACTTTAAATGTAAAGCTTAAGGTATCCGACAGAGATAAAGCTCTAAAATTTAAAGAATATGTTGATAAATACTCTTCTAAATACAGTTTGCCACCAGAATTGATATATGCAATCATCCATACTGAAAGTTATTTTAATCCTATGGCTACATCTCCTGCCCCAGCCTATGGTTTGATGCAGATAATGCCAACAAATGCTGGTAAGGATGCTGCAAGGGTTTTGTATGGATCACCAACAATTCTGCTTCCATCTTTCCTGTATAACCCAGATAATAATATTAATGTTGGAACGATATATTTTAACCTTTTGCAGGAGTCATATATAAAAGAGATAAGTAATCCATTAAGTCGTCAATATATTGCCATTGTTGGTTATAACGTTGGATTAAGGAATGTATTAAAACTGTTTTCTATTGATGGAAATGTAAAAAATGCTTCAGTAAAAATTAACCAGTTGTCACCTGAAAATGTTTATGATACAATATTGAAAAATTTACCCCAGAGGGGTGGTGCTGACTACCTCCTGATAGTAAGAAAGAGAATGGAGATTTATAAAGGGTTGTAGAGTTTTTTATTAATCTATGTAAGGAGAAGGATATGTCTTTAAGAAGAGGCGTTACTAATTTGTCAAGATTTTTGCTTGAAGAGCAGAGGCTTTTCCCTGAGGCAACTGGTGATTTTACATTGATACTCGAGCAGATCGCCTTTGCTGCAAAAATTATAAGTAGAGAGGTTAATAAGGCTGGCATAGTCAATATATTGGGTAAAGCTGATTCTTCCAATGTTCATGGGGAAGAGCAACAGAAATTGGATGTATACGCAAATGAAAAAATGATACAGGCTCTTGATCATACTGGTAAAATATGTGCTATGGCTTCAGAGGAGGTTGATGATGTTATTGATATCCCTAGCAAATATCCAAAGGGTAAATATGTAGTTGTTTTTGATCCCCTTGATGGATCAAGCAACATAGATGTAAATATAAGCATAGGAACTATTTTTGCTGTGTATAAAAGAATTTCTCCCGAAGGTTCTGGTTGTAAAAAGGATTTTATGCAGCCTGGTAGAAATCTTGTTGCAAGTGGTTACGTTATATATGGTTCCAGTACAATGTTTGTATATACTACTGGTCGTGGTGTGAATGGTTTTACCCTTGATCCAAGTGTAGGAGAGTTTTTATTGTCACATTACAATATGAAGACACCAAATGAAGGTGGAATATACAGTATAAATGAAGCGAATTATCATAAATGGGATGAAAGGATAAAGAAGTTTGTTGAACATATTAAAAATATTAAAGAAAGACAATATACTTCTCGTTACATAGGCTCTCTTGTAGCTGACTTTCACAGGAATTTGCTTAAAGGTGGAGTTTTTCTGTATCCTGGAGATACCAAGAATCCGAGGGGTAAGTTGAGATTGTTGTACGAAGCTAACCCACTTGCATTTATAATTGAGCAGGCTGGAGGTAAAGCAATTGATGGAGAAAACAATATACTTGATATAGTTCCAGACAATCTACATCAAAAGACACCCCTTATAATAGGTTCAAAATTTGAGGTTGAGCTTTTTCAAAAATACTGGACTGGTGAATTGAAATAATGATTATTGGTGCCCATGAGTCTATTGCCGGAGGTTTAGAGAAAAGTTTGGAAAGGGGTTTTAATGATGGAGCAGAAGCTGTCCAGATATTTGTTAAAAGCTCAAATAGATGGAAAGATAAACCACTTTCTGATGATTCTATTAAAAAGTTTTTTGATGCTTCAAAGATTTTCAATATACCTTTAAATCGTATTGTTGTTCACAGCTCCTATTTAATAAATATGGCTTCAGAGGGTGAAACATATGAAAAATCCTTTGAGTCTATGGAAGATGAACTTTCAAGGTGCGAGAGGCTGGGTATCATGTATTATGTTATTCATCCTGGTTCCCATTTAGGTTCTGGAGAGGATATTGGATTGGATAGAATCGTTAAATTTATTGATGATATGTATAGTAAAAATATGTTTAAAACAAAAACTTTGCTTGAGACAACTGCTGGACAGGGTAGCAATTTAGGTTATAAGCTTGAACATCTCTCTTACATAATTGATAAATCAAGATATTCAGACAAACTATCAATATGCATAGATACATGTCACCTTTATTCTGCTGGTTATGACATTCTGGATGATTATGAAAATATGATGGAAAAAATATTTGAAATGTTTGGGGATAAGTTGGAGGTTGTCCATATAAATGATACTAAAAAAGCACTTGGAAGTAGGGTAGATAGACATGAGTTATTGGGCAAGGGTTATTTTGGACTCGATTTTTTTAAAAGGATATTAAATGATAAAAGATTCGAAAATATTATAGGAATATTAGAAACACCTGTAACAGAAAGTTACAGAGATGAGATTCAAATTTTGAAAAATTTAAAATAAAATAGATAGGGGTTTTTTATGGAGAAGGTTTCTGTGAGTATTCAGGGTGAGAATGTTTTAGTAATAAATGGTAACATAGCTTCGTTGGATGACTATGTTACAATAAGGGATGGCATTAACTCTGTTCTGGATAGAGGTGTCAAGTCTGTGACTATAAAAATTGTCGATTCTAAAACTATAATGTCATCTTTAATAGGTTTTTTGATGAAGCTGGTGAATCACGATAAGGTTTCCATTAATCTGGAGGTTTCTTCTCAGGAATTGTACAAAAGTCTTTCTACAATGAAGTTAATTGAAGTATTTAATACAAGAAAAATATAGTTTTTATAAAGTTTATGTATGAAAAGATTTAAATCTATTAAGTTTCTTATCTGGTTTGGGACATTTTTTATATCATTTGCTGGATTTTATGCTGCAATATTATTGTCCCTTTTCATATTTTATAATATGACTTCAAAGCAGTTTGATGTGACTTCAAAAATAATCTCTGATAACTTAAATAAATCTATACTTGAGATAATGAACAAAGATTTTAAACAGGGGGAATTAAAAAGATTTGTTACTGAATTTGATGGGAGTAGATTCTCATACCCTTATAAGCTGGAGATATTTGGTGTAAATCCTGATTCTAAAAAATTCAGATGGTACGGTGTTGATGATTTTCCTAAAAGGGTTTATGAGTCTGGTGATTCTATTAAAGATAGAAATAAAACTGAAATTTCATATGGTTACCCTATAAAACTTACAGAAAATTGTATGAAATGCCACAGCAATGAAAGAATAGGTGATATTTTAGCAGTATTAACAATTAAGTATGATATTAGCCACTTTTTGTTAGATTATAATAGAGAGATGCTTAAGTATTTTATAATGCTTTTTCCTCTCCCTTTAATATTTGCATTTTTTGTTTCAGGGTATATAAATAGGAAGTTAAATTCAAAATTTACTAAAATATCCGGTATTGTTGAAAATATAAACTCTTTAAAGGATCTGAAAAGGGTAGAATTAGAGAAAATAGATCTGGGATTTGAAGAGTTTTCCAGACTTGCGGATAATATATTAATTTTATCAGATAGAATAAGAAATATAGCTGTGGATAAGAGTATTTTAGAGTTTGAAATAAAGATACTTGATAAATTTATAATCACATCTGAAATAATCAAGGATTGGAAAGAGAATGTAAAAAATATACTCCAGGAAGTGAACAGTATAATAGAAGCCTATGCAATCTTTTCACTTTTCAGAGTAGATAACGAAGTTCTTTCCCTTGAAATATTCTGGATAAAGAAACCTTCAATAAAAACTGTGGAGATCACAGAAAAATATATAAAAAGTGAAATAATTCAATCATCTCAAATATTTAGCGATGTGACTGATTTGAGAATGGAACATAGTGTGTGTAACAGTAGTGAATACCTTAAGGAGTTGACTGAAGAGGATATAGCTATTCAGACAAAATCCCTTATTCTGGATGCTCCAAAGATTGGGGGAGTGGTTGGTATAGGTTTACAATCTCAAATTGCCGGTGATAAGGTCAATGGTATTATTATAGAAGGGATTTTAGCCACTTTGATGAATGTGGTAGGTTCTGTGAAGGCTATCTCAAAATATACAAAACAGCTGGAATATTACACCACAAGGGATCCTTTAACAAATCTCTTTAATCAAAGAGTATTCTGGGAGATGCTGAGTTATGAGGTTGGGCGTGCTGGCAGGAAGGATCAGAAATTTGCTATTATTCTAATAGATATAGATAATTTTAAAAATATAAATGATACCTATGGCCATATAACTGGTGATTATATTATCGCAGAATTGTCTGGTATTATCAGGCAAAACTTAAGAAAGGGTGATATTCTGGCAAGGTATAGTGGTGATCAGTTTGTTGCAATTCTTCCTGAGGCTGGTGAGGAGCAAGCATATTCCATTTCTGAGAGAATCAGAGAATCTGCTATGATGTACAGTTTTTATTCAAATGATGGAAAATCTATTAAGATAACACTGTCTATCGGTATATCTATATATCCAGTTCATGGAGACAATTCAAAGGATCTTTTTATTTTTGCAGATAATCTTCTCAAGAGAGCAAAAGATGAAGGTAAGAATAGAGTTGTTATTCCAAAAGATCATGATGTATTTGAATTTTTCAAGGCGATATCTGACAAGACTATTCTGGTGACTAAGGCAGTTAATGAAAAGAGAATAATTCCATATTTTCAGCCAATAATGAATAACAGTAATAAGGAGATTGAGTTTTGTGAGGTTTTAAGTAGAATAGATACCCAGGATGGTATAATAAATGCCCACGATTTTATTGAGATTGCTGAGAAGATTGGGGTGATATCAAAGCTTGATTTAATTCTCCTTGAAAATGCCATTATAGAGGTTCTAAAATCT
>JAIWOA010000060.1 GCA_020217115.1 Calditerrivibrio sp.
AGTCGTCAGAAGATGCTAAAATTGATTGATGGCTTTGATATGCCATTCTTTTCAATGGACCTTTCCTACGATATAACCAATGTAAATAAGACCCTTGGTAAATTCCTTGCTGAGGATAATCTGCCAAGACTTGTGGGGAATAAGTGCTATAAGATTGTGTATAACTTTTCAGAACCATGTCCATGGTGCAAAATACCTGAGATTATTGAAAAGAGGGATGACATAAAGCAACATATCACCTTAGAGAAAGATGGCAGGAAGATAATTTTTGAGCAAACTATATATCCAATATTTGATAATGATGGTGTGGTGGTGGAATTTGGTGAGTATCTAAACGATATTACCGAGCAATACAACATGCTTGATGCTATAAGGAAGTCTGAGAAGGAGCTTTCTGTAATAAGTAAAAAAAATGTTGAAACGATCAGTGAAATAAATACTATTAGAAAAGCCTACAATGAGCTTTCAGATGCCTATGAAAAAGCTAAAGATAGAATAGAAAAGATGACAAATGTATTAAATAGAATTTTGCAGCAGGATACTGTCAATGAGCTTCTCGCTTTACGCAGTCAGAACAAAGAGCTTGAAGTAAAATTACACAAAGCATTGACCACCATAAAAAATTATAGTAAAAAACATCTGGATAGTTCAAATAAAATGGATGAGATGGCCAAAAAGTCGATTTACTCAATAGATAGGCTATATAATATTATAAATAATAAGAAAAAGATTGAAGATGAAGAGCTTAAAAAAGTTTTTGAATTTTTAGGAACACAGATATTATACATAAAAAATATAATAGAAAAAAAGGAGGAAAATGATGAGCTTAAAAGTAGCAATTAACGGATTTGGACGTATAGGAAGGTGTGCCTTTAGAGCTGCCTATGCAAAAAAAATGGATATTGATTTTGTGGCAATTAACGATCTTACAGATGCTAAAACCCTTGCCCATCTACTAAAATATGATTCTGTACATGGTATAGCTGATCTGGATATAGATTATAAAGATGATTGTTTGATAGTTAATGGCAAAAGCATAAAGGTTTATGCAATAAAAGATCCAGCTCAACTCCCATGGAAGGATCTTGGAATTGAGGTTGTTCTGGAGTCTTCCGGTATTTTTACAAAGAGAGAGCATGCAATAAAGCATATTAATGCTGGCGCAAAAAAGGTTATAATTTCTGCTCCTGCTGAGGATCCAGATATCACTGTGGCCCTTGGAGTTAATTTTGATATGTACGATAAATCTAAGCACCATATTATATCAAATGCCTCCTGTACAACAAACTGTCTTGCCCCTGTGGCAAAGGTTATAGACCAAAAGTTTGGAATTGTACATGGTTTGATGACCACTATTCACTCATATACAAATGACCAGAGGATACTTGATCTTCCCCACAAAGATTTGAGGAGAGCAAGGGCGGCAGCTCTTTCAATGATACCAACTTCCACAGGAGCAGCAAAAGCTGTAGGTCTTGTATTGCCAAATTTGAAGGGGAAGCTTGACGGTCTTGCTGTTAGGGTACCTACTCCTAATGTATCTGTTGTGGATTTAACATGTACAGTATCAAAAGCCACAACAAAGGAAGAGATTAATGCAGCTATTAAAGAGGCAGCAGAAGGTGAAATGAAGGGGATTTTGCAGTATGTAACTGAAGAACTTGTGTCATCTGATTTTAACGGAAACCCCCACTCATCTATCTTTGATTCTCCATTGACAAAGGTTATAGATGGTACATGTGTAAAAGTTTTTAGCTGGTATGACAACGAATGGGGCTATTCAAATAGGGTAGCAGAGCTTATTACTAAGGTTCTTTAATAAAATTTTTTAAGGGGGCTTCCTGTCCCCTTAATTTTTAATATTTTTTTAGGAGGATTGTGTGGTAAAATCTGTTGAAGATCTCTCGGTGAAGGATAGAAGGGTTTTTTTGAGGGTAGATTTTAATGTTCCTATAAAAAATGGTACTATAAAAGATGATACAAGGATTGTTGAGGCTCTGGAGACTATTAATTACCTTAAGAATAAAGGTGCAAAGATTATTCTTGCTTCCCATCTTGGAAGACCTAAGGGGGAATTTAATTCTGAGTTTTCGTTGAAGCCTGTTGCTGAGTATATCTCATCAAAGTTTTTCCCTATAAAATTTGTTGATGACTGTGTGGGGGAAAAGGTTAAGAATGCTGTTCTATCTTTAAATGGAGGGGAAGTTCTCCTTCTGGAAAACCTTAGATTCTATAAAGGGGAGGAAAAAAATTATCCAGATTTTGCTAAGGAGCTTGCATCTCTGGCAGATGTTTATGTAAACGATGCCTTTGGTACATGCCATAGAAAACATGCATCTGTGTATGGTGTTCCTGAAATATTATCTGAAAAAGGGGCAGGATTTCTCGTTCAGAAAGAGGTCAGATATTTTGAAAAGTTGTTAAAAAATGCTGAAAGATCTTTTGTTGCAATCCTTGGTGGTGCCAAAGTTAGTGATAAGATAGGTGTAATAAAAAGTTTAATTAATATGGTTGATAAGATCTTAATAGGCGGTGCCATGGCATACACATTTCTTCAGCAGGCAGGTCACTCTGTGGGTAATTCTTTAGTTGAAAGTGAGTTTTTAGGTGTTGTGGAGGAATCTATAGCTATAGCTAAGGAGAAGGGAGTTAAAATAGTTTTACCTGTAGATCATCTTTGCTCAAAGGAGTTTGGTGGTGTTCCAGAGTATGTTGGCTCAATAGATATACCAGAAGGGTTTATGGGTCTTGATATAGGTAGTAAGACGATAGATCTGTTCAATGAAGAACTAAAGAGTGCAAAAACGGTTCTCTGGAACGGTCCTATGGGTGTTTTTGAGAATGAAGATTATAATAAAGGTACCTTTGCCATTGCTGAAGGTTTGGCTAAGCTTGGTATTACAGTGGTTGTTGGCGGCGGTGATTCCGTTAGTGCTGTTAAGAAAGCTGGTGTAGCCGATAAAATATCTCATATATCCACTGGAGGTGGAGCATCTCTTGAATATATAGAGTTTGGGAGTTTACCAGGTATAGATATTTTAAAATAAGTTTATATTTTTACTGAATTTTATAAAAATTCAAAAAAAATATTGTTGACAAATTGTTATTGTTTTGTTAAAAAAGTAAGTATACAGTATACAATCGGAGTGTGCTAAATGATTAGTGTTGACTTTACGTTAGTGTTACAGATAATACAGTTTTTAGTTATTTTGTTTATTGGTAAAAAGCTGATTTTTGATCCAGTGTCTGCGACAGTTAACAGTAGAAAAGAGAAGATAAGCCTGTTGCTCAAAGAAGCTGAGTCTTTGAAGAGTGAGGTTGCAAGGTTTAAAAAAGATTACGAAGAGAGGTTGGCAGCTGTTAAGGCTGAAGTGGCAGATTATCAGAAGAAGATGAGGGAAGATGCCCTTGCTGTGGCAGGTGATATGATCAGTAAGGTAAAAGGTGAGGTTGATGCTAAAATAGCTAAGGCGAGACATGATATCGAACTTCAAGTGGAAAGTTCAAAGATTTCCCTTAGTGAAGAGGCTAAATCCATAGCTGATCTCATTTCAGATAAAATGTTGGGAACAGTTCGTTAAGGAGTTGAATGTGAAAAAAGTTGCATTTCTTTTGTTTGCTTTATTGGTTCCGATCTTTTCTATCGCTTCTGGTGGAGGTAATGATAGTGGGAATCTTTTTATGGGTTTTGTGTGGAGATCTATAGTTTTTGTTGTGTTTGTTTATATCCTGATTAGATTCTTGAAATCACCCCTTCTTGGTGCCCTTGATAAAAGAAGTGAAGATATTAAAACTGCTATAGATGATGCAGTCAAAGCAAGGCAGGATGCAGAAAGTGAACTTAATGAATACAAAACAAAGATAGCCTCTATGAATAAAGAGCTTGAAGAGATGAAAGAGAGAGCTTTTAAAGTTGCTGAAGCTGAGAAGGTTAAAATAATAAATGATGCTGAGCAGGCTGTTGAAAAACTCAGGCAGTTTGCTGAATCTTTAATCGAATCAGATTTAATGAGGGCAAAGGATGAATTGAAAAGATATACTTTTAATCTGGCCAGAAAGATTGCTGAAGAGAAGCTTATTGCTGAGCTTGATGATGCTAAACATGAAGCGGTCGTTAAAGATTACATCAAAAAGATAGGAGATCTAAGTTGAAAGATATAGTTGTTTCCAAAAGGTATGCTTTGGCTTTGTATTCTTCATTAAAGGGAAGGGAAGAAAAGGATAAGGTTGTCAATGATATTGTAAGGTTGAATAGTTTTCTTGCTGAAAATATTGATTTTTCAAAATTGGTAAAAAATCCTATGATTAAGAAAGAGGAGAAATCCCTTGCCATATCATCCATAAGTAAGTTTCTTGGGTTTTCAAAGGAGCTTGATATATTTTTGAGCCTTCTGGTAGAGAAAAATAGACTTAATCTTATTCAAGGTATCTGTGAAAGTATAGTTGATATATACAATGAGGAGTCTGGGTGTGTTGATGCAGAGGTTGTACTGCCAATAGATATAAAGGATGATATTAAAGCAGAAATTACAGATCTACTTTCAAAACTTACAGCTAAGAAAGTAAATCTAATAGTTAAAAAAGACAGAAGTATCATTGGTGGTTTCACTGCAAAGGTGAAAAGTAATCTTTACGATGCGAGTATAAAGGGTCAGCTTGAAAGGTTGTCTGATAAAATGATGGAGATATAAATACTAATAGGTTAAGGAGTTGTTCTGATGCAGATAAGAGCAGAAGAGATTAGTAAGATAATAAGGGAACAGATTCAGAACTTTGAACAAAAAGTTCAAATGGAAGAGATAGGAACGGTTCTTAGTGCTGGTGATGGTATTGCAAAGGTTTATGGCCTTGATAATGCGATGTCTGGAGAGCTTGTTGAATTCCCCGGGGGAGTTTACGGTATTGTTTTTAACCTTGAAGAGGACAATGCTGGTATAGTTGTAATGGGAGATTACGAGCATATCAAAGAAGGGGATGTGGTAAAAAGGACTGGAAAGATTGCTTCTGTTCCAGTTGGGGATGCCCTTATAGGTAGAGTTGTTAACCCTTTAGGGATGCCTATAGATGGCAAGGGACCTCTCAATACCACAGAATATGATGTAATAGAGAAGATTGCTCCAGGTATTATTAAAAGAAAACCTGTTCATGAACCTCTTCAAACAGGTA
The DNA here is from genome assembly GCA_020217115.1 of Calditerrivibrio sp. GTDB lineage: Bacteria > Chrysiogenota > Deferribacteres > Deferribacterales > Calditerrivibrionaceae > Calditerrivibrio. The sequence goes on from JAIWOA010000060.1 coordinate 5,167, forward strand.
TTAAAGCTATAGACTCCATGATTCCAATCGGTAGAGGTCAGAGGGAGCTTATCATTGGTGACAGGCAGACAGGTAAGACTGCCATTGCTATAGATACAATAATAAACCAGAAAGGGAAAAATGTAATATGTGTTTATGTTGCAATAGGGCAAAAAAGATCTACTGTTGCTCGTATTATAGATACTCTGGAAAAGCATGGAGCAATGGAATATACAATCATTGTTTCTGCTACAGCAAGTGATCCAGCCCCACTGCAGTTTATCGCTCCATTATCAGGATGTACAATGGGTGAGTATTTTAGAGATAGAGGTAAACATGCCCTTTTGATATATGATGATCTTTCAAAACAGGCCACTGCATACAGGCAGCTTTCTTTGCTTCTTAGAAGGCCACCTGGTCGTGAGGCTTATCCTGGTGATGTATTTTATCTTCACTCAAGGCTTCTCGAAAGAGCTGCTAAATTAAATGACGAATTTGGTGCTGGTTCCCTTACAGCTCTGCCAATTATTGAAACTCAGGCAGGGGACGTGTCAGCTTATATCCCAACAAACGTTATTTCAATTACTGATGGTCAGATATACCTTGAGAGTGACCTTTTCTATTCAGGTATAAGACCAGCTGTAAACGTTGGTCTGTCAGTTTCAAGGGTTGGTGGTTCAGCTCAGATAAAGGCTATGAAACAGGTTGCAGGTAGACTTCGCCTTGAACTTGCACAGTATAGGGAGCTTGCTGCCTTTGCTCAGTTTGGTAGTGACCTTGATGCTGCTACACAAGCTCAGCTCAATAGGGGTGAAAAACTGGTTGAACTTTTAAAACAGGGGCAGTATGAGCCTGTGCCCGTAGAGGAACAGATACTTGGTATCTTCTGTGGAGTTAATGGTTACCTTGACGATGTTCCAACTAAAAGTATCAGGAAATTCGAATCAGAACTGATAAGCTATATAAAGATAAATAAAAGTGCAATAATTGAAGAGATAAAAGAGAAGAAAGCTCTGTCTGATGAATTGACCAGCACTTTAAAAGCTACGGTGGAAGAATTTAAAAAGCAGTTTACTGCGTAAATACAGGATGCCAATATGCCAGGAATGAGGGATATAAAAAGGAAAATAGGTTCTGTTAAAAACACGCAGAAGATAACGAAAGCTATGAAGATGGTCTCTGCTGCAAAGATGAGGAAGGCTCAGGATGCTATGAACTCTGCCAAACCTTATGCTTTGAAATTAACAGAGCTCGTGAATAATATTGGCAGTAGGGTTTCGCAAGATGTCCATCCATTCTTAGAAGTTAGGGAGGATATCAACAATATCGGAGTTCTTGTAATCAGTTCTGACAGAGGACTTTGTGGCGCATTTAACAATAATATAATAAAATCATTTTTAAATTTTTCAAAAAATATTTCAGATAAAAATTTAAAAGTGATAGCTGTTGGTAAAAAGATTGATGAATTTGCAAAAAAGAGGAGATTTAATGTTATTGCGAGTTATACCTCTTTTGCAGGTAGAATCAGGTATGAAGATGCAGTGGAGATAGGTGAAAAATTAAGTCACATGTTTATAGATGGTGAAATTGATGAGCTTCATATCATCTACAACGAATTTAGATCGATAGTTTTTCAGTCTCCTAAAACATTTAAGGTTCTGCCAGTCTCCATTGAGAAATCTGATATCGAGTCTTCAGATTACCTTTATGAACCATCTCCAGATCTTTTGATAAAAGAGATTTTACCAAGGTTCCTCAATTTTAATATTTTCAGTGCATTACTCGAATCCACTGCTGGCGAACATGGAGCAAGAATGGCAGCTATGGATAATGCCACAAGGAACGCGGGGGAATTCATTAAAAAACTTACTTTGACCTATAATAAGGCAAGGCAAGCGGCAATAACGAAAGAGATACTTGATATAGTTAATGGTGCAGAAGCATTAAAATAAATAAGCGATTAGCGGAGAGTAACGATGACTAATGTCGGAAAAATAGTACAGGTAATTGGACCGGTAGTTGATATAAAGTTTGACTCCGGACATCTGCCTGAGATCTACAATGCTGTTAAGATTGAGAATAAAGCAACGGGTACATTCGTTGTTTGTGAAGTTGAGCAGCACCTTGGGGAAAATACTGTAAGAGCAGTTTCCATGACATCTACCGATGGTCTTGTAAGAGGTATGGATGTTATTGATACTGGCAAACCTATAACAGCCCCAGTAGGAAAAGGTGCCCTCGGAAGAATTTTGAACGTAACAGGGGATCCTGTTGATGAAAAGGGACCAGTTGAGGCTAATGATTATTGGCCTATTCACAGAGCTGCCCCAAAACTTGAAGATCAGGACACTGGTAGCAACATCCTTGAAACTGGTATCAAGGTTATTGATCTCCTTGAGCCATACACAAAGGGTGGTAAGACAGGTCTATTTGGTGGTGCTGGTGTTGGTAAAACGGTTCTTATCATGGAGCTTATCAACAATATTGCTAAACAACATGGAGGGTATTCTGTTTTCTGTGGTGTTGGTGAAAGGACAAGGGAGGGTAATGATCTCTATTTAGAGATGCATGAGTCTGGAGTTCTTGACAAAGTTGCCCTTGTGTATGGTCAGATGAATGAACCCCCCGGTGCGAGGATGAGGGTTGGACTTACTGGTCTTACAATTGCTGAATATTTCAGAGATGTTGAAGGTCAGGACGTTCTCCTTTTTGTAGACAATATATTCAGATTTACACAGGCAGGTTCTGAAGTTTCAGCTCTTCTTGGTCGTATGCCATCTGCGGTGGGTTATCAGCCTACCCTTGGTACTGAGATGGGTGAACTGCAGGAGAGGATTACCTCTACTAAGAAAGGTTCGATTACATCTGTTCAAGCGGTATATGTACCAGCAGATGACCTTACTGACCCAGCTCCTGCTACAACATTCGCACACCTTGATGCAACAACGGTTTTATCAAGGCAAATTGCTGAGCTTGGTATATATCCTGCGGTTGATCCTCTTGATTCAACATCAAGGATACTTGATCCCAACATAGTTGGTGTTGAACATTACTCTGTTGCAAGGGATGTTCAGAAAATTCTGCAAAGATATAAAGAGTTGCAGGATATAATTGCAATTCTTGGTATGGAAGAACTTACTGAGGAAGATAAGCTTACAGTTTCCCGTGCAAGGAAAATACAGAGATTTTTGTCTCAGCCTTTCCATGTTGCTGAACAGTTCACTGGTATGAAGGGTAAATATGTTAAGCTTGCTGACACGATAAAAGGGTTCAAGGAGATTATTTCTGGTAAATGTGATGATCTCCCAGAGCAGGCTTTTTATATGGTTGGCGGTATAGAAGAAGTTTACGAAAAAGCTGAACAGCTTAAGAAAAGAGGGTAATTATGGCTGAAAAGCTCAGGTTAGAGCTGGTTTCACCTGAAAAACAGTTGTTGTCTATTGATGTGGATGAGATTGTTGCTCCTGGTGTTGAAGGTGAATTTGGAGTTTTACCAGGGCATACTGCATTTTTGACTGCTCTGAGAGTGGGTGAACTTGTTTATAAAAATAATGGCAAGGAAGATTATGTTGCATTAGAGAGAGGCTTCTTTGAGGTTGTAGACAATAAGGTAACTGTTCTGGCTGAGGGTGCTGAACTTGGCAGAGAGATAGATCTTGAAGAGGCTATAAGAAGGAAGCTTGAAGCTGAAAAAGCTCTTGAGCATGCAAGACATGAAGACGAAATTAAGTTTAGAAAAGCAGAGGCCCAGCTTAGAAGAGAGCTTTTGCGGGTTTCTGTGGCTGAAAAGTATAAAGGGTAGCAAGTTAGAGGCGGTGATATTTCACCGCCTTTTTTTATTAAATATTTTTATTTAGACTTGAAATTTGATGAAAATTCTATATTTTGTATATATGTTAATCTTAAATTGAATCAAAGGGAGATTTTTATTATGGATGCTATTGAGGCTATAGAGACAAGAAGAAGCATTAGAAGCTTTATTGATAAAAAGGTTGAACCTGAAAAGATTGAAAAGCTTCTTTCCCTTGCTATGTGTGCACCTTCGGCAGGAAATCAACAACCATGGCATTTTATAGTTATAGATGATGAAAAGGTGAAAAATGATATTGCAAGTTTGCACCCATACGCAAAAATGCTCTTCGATGCACCTTTGGGGATAATTGTTTTAGGAGATACAAGTTTGGAAAAGTACAGTGGTTATTGGGTGCAGGATTGTTCAGCTGCTATAATGAATATATTGATTGCTGCTCCATCTCTGGATTTACAAACTGTTTGGTGTGGGATATATCCTACAGAAGAACGGGTGAAGAGTATAAAAAACTATTTTAATCTACCAGATAATGTAATACCTCTGGCTCTTATAGTGGTAGGTTACTCAAATAAAAAAGGTTTCAAAGTTGATAGATTTAAGAAAGATAGGGTACGCTATAACAGATTTTAAAAACAAAGCTATGGGTAGGTATTTTTTTAAGTATCTTATTAAGTCTTGTTAGGTAAATATTAAAAATTGAGATTTACAGGGTTAGTAATTTGAGTAAATATTTTACATTAAATATTATCAATTAGTTTCTTGTTTTCTGATAAAAATTCTTTAAGCTTTGCCTGAAGATCCCAAAATAATTTGACAATTTGTTCTCCATGCTCTGTTAGCTTTGCTCCACCACCATTTTTCCCCCCCGTTGCGGTTATTACAACAGGTTTTGAAGAATTTTTATTTATAGAATCGATTAAATCCCATGCATGTTTGTAGGACATATCCATAGATTTTGCAGCCTTTGTAATGGAGCCATGCTCTTTTATCCTTTCAAGTAAAACTATTCTTCCATAACCTATAAAGGTTTCATTACCTGAATCT